>JANYIY010000153.1 GCA_025358615.1 Gammaproteobacteria bacterium
CCCGCCCGCCCGCCGGTCCGGCCAAGTGACTGCCGGCGAACAGCGTGGGGGTCTGCTACGGCGGCCGCCGCTGCTGTATGTGATTGCGCTGCTGATCGGTCTCGCGGGCCTGCCTGCCGCTGCGCGGGCGGCCGCGGGATCGGTTTTGAATCTGGGGCCCATGGTGCAGCTCATCGATACCCAGGAGCTCGAGGATCACGCCGAGATCTCCGTTCAATTTGCCTGCTCGGTGCGCTACGTCAGCAATACGCCCGTCAGTCACGGCACCGGCACCACCATTACGCTTCGACTCGGGCCCGATTGCGGCACTCAGTTCAGTTCGATTCCGCCGGAACTGCCGTTGGTGGGCGGCGGCGGTCAGCTCGTCACGGGAGCGCGCGTCGATTCCATCGTGCCTGGGGAAATCACGCTGGAACCGAATTGGTCGCGGCCTCTCGACTTCGTGATGGCGCCCACGGCCTCCGGGCTGGGACTCCGTGTACGGCTGCTCAACACCAACCGCCGCAAAGGCAGCGTCTTCCTGGCGGAACCCGAGCCGTCCGCGGCCTACGCCGTCAATCTCGACTCTTCCTTGAACAAATTTCCGCGCGACACGGTGGAAGCGGCCGCCGCCGGCCTGCAAACGCAGGCATTCGTTTCCGAAACCGATATCGAAGATCAGCACTGGTACCGGTTACGCGTGGGGCCGTTCACGACCCGTGCAGAAGCCGAGCGCGTGCTGCAGATTGCACAGGCCGCCTATCCGCACGCCTGGATCGCGACCCACGACGAACTCACCGACCTGTCCAGCGTTGAACGCGCCGGAGCGGAATCGGCGCCCGCGAGCGGGCCGACCGACCCGCCGCTGCCGGATAACGAACGCTCGCAAATCCTGCGCGACGCGCGCGCCGCGCTCGCCCAGCGCAAATTCCCCGAAGCCGTCGACTTGCTGAATCGTCTGCTGCGGCAGCCTGAATATCCGGCGCGCGCCGATGTCCAGGAATTGCTCGGCTTGGTGCGCGAGCGAGCCGGCCAACTCGCACAGGCCAAGGCGGAGTACGAGGAATATCTGCGCCGCTATCCGGACCGGGCGGCGGCGGCGCGTATCCGCGGGCGGCTGCAGGCGCTCGCCGCTGCCTCCCTGCAACCAAGATCCGCCGGTGACTTCGGCGCCGCTGCCGCGAACCACCGCTGGACCCTGGCCGGCAGCACCGCCATCAGCTACCAGTACGGCAGGGACCAGACCGTTTCGGCCGGCACGACCACCACCACCAACTCGATCAGCACGGCTCTTGTTTATGCCGACCTGCTGCTGCGCGACCGCGGTAC
Source organism: Gammaproteobacteria bacterium (assembly GCA_025358615.1). Taxonomy (GTDB): domain Bacteria; phylum Pseudomonadota; class Gammaproteobacteria; order Steroidobacterales; family Steroidobacteraceae; genus Bog-1198. The sequence goes on from JANYIY010000153.1 coordinate 1,309, forward strand.
ACGCTACGATTTCACCGCACGCGTCGATGGCGGCTATACGCACAACCTGGGAACCGCGTTCGGCGGAGGCAGCCAGGACCGAACGACTGCGGCTTACGCCGAGCTCACCGACCGTTTCATCGGCGTGACCGCGCGGGTTGGGCGGCAGTCGCTCGCGTCGCAAGGCATCGTGGGCCTGTTCGACGGACTGTTTGTCGGCTACCAAGTAAATCCCAAGCTGTCGGTGAGCGGCGCCGCCGGCCTTCCCGCCTATTCGAGCTACTCGCAGGTTTCGAGTCGACAAAAATTCGGCACGTTGACCGCGGAGTTCGACCCGTTCCATCAGACTTGGATTTTCGACGCCTATGTCTTCGACGAGACCAACGGCGGCGCAACCGAACGGCGTTCGATCGGCTTCCAGACGCGTTATTCCGTAGCGGGCCGCACCGCCGTGATGCTGGTCGACTACGACGTAGCGTTCCAGCAATTGAACTCCGCAACCCTGATTGGCAATGCCAAGGTGGGAACCTATTGGGTGCTCAGCGCCAATGCCGATCATCGCCGCAGTCCGCTGCTGCAGCTCAGCAATGCCCTAATCGGCCAGAACCTGACTGACGTGAGCGAGCTGCAATCCGCGCCGTACAATTTAACGCCCTCGCAAATCAGGCAACTAGCAATCGACCGCACGTCGACCAGCAACACCTTCGTCGTTTCCGCCAGCCGGCCCTTGGGCGAACGCTGGCAGTTCATGGCCGACCTCTCGGCACTCGAGCTCAGCGGCACGCCGGCCTCGCCCGGATTCGGCACGCCGCCCGTGGGTGCCGTGACGGCAACCCAATCGACCGGCCTGGACAAGAACGCAGCGGTGCAAATGGCCGGCTCGAGCTTGCTGCAGGCAAGCGACCTGCACATATTCAGCGTGCGCTTCGATGATTCCCCGACCGCGCGCAGCACCACGCTGTCGTGGGATGCGCGCTTCGTGGCGCATGGCGCCTGGCGGCTGGGTCCTCGCTTGAGCGTGCAGCAATTGAATGCACCGTCGCTCGGCGGCAAGCAAATGCTCTACCTGCCGCAGCTGCGCGCCGATTGGACCAACCGCGTATCGGTGTTCGATACCACTGCGGGATACCAAATGCTCAATCAGCAGGCCCTGCAGCAACAACAGTCGCTAACCGGCGAGGTACAATCGACTGCCGCCAATCAGCGTTCTTTGTACGTTAGCGCAGCGTACCGGATACGCTTCTAGATTCTCCCAGCCCATGAACATCCGCATGGCCCTGTTCCTGGCGTTGACGGTATTGGTGTCATGTGCGGCGCGGCCGCGGCCGCAGGCGCGGGAGTTCTTCGATGAGCGGACCGGCAACACGCTGTCGGTGGTCGCGAAACCCCTGGTGCTCGCCCGAGAACGCTCGGACGTCGCCGCGCATGCCCGCGATTACGCCACCCTGGTGGCGATCGAATTGGATCGCTCGGGAGAATACAGCCACTATCTATTGCTATATCGATGGTCGACGGTGGATCCGCGCATGTCGCCGCCGCCGGCACCCGAGGCGGGCGCGCTGCGCTTGCTCGCCGACGGACGACCGATCGACCTGGCGCCGCTGGACCGATTGCCGGTGAGCCTGGATCGGCGCGAAAAATTCCACTTGCCCAATCACGGCAACGTCGTCTCTCGCGCTTACCGCGTCGATTCTGCATTGCTGCATTTCCTTGCCGGCAGCCATGAAATGACCCTGCGGATGCCGCAGGAATCACTCGATGCGCCATTCACGATTTGGCGAGACGGACGCGCTGCGCTGGGGCAATTTCTCCAGAGAACAGTCGGCCCTTAAGCTCGCGCGCACCGCGACCCGCAAAATTGCGGCGCAACAAGCCGATTTGGCTTCTGCGTCGCCGCGGAGTAGCCTCACCTACGATCGACAAACCCGTCAGGAGGCACGCGCTATGCCCATCAATGAAGCCAAGCTCAATGAATTTCTGGGCCGGGCGGTAGGCGATCTGGGTGCCGCCTTGAGCGCCACGCTGGTGCTCGTCGGCGATCGGCTCGGCCTATACAAGGAACTCGCCGAGGGCCCGGTAACATCAGTGGAACTGGCGCTGCGCACCGGCACCAACGAACGCTATGTGCGCGAATGGCTGGGCAACCAAGGCGCCGGTGGCTATGTGCAGTTCGATGCACAGGCAAATAAATGGTTCTTGAACCCGGAACAGGCGCTATGCCTGGCGGATCCGAATGGGCCCGTCGACATGCCGGGAGCGTACAACATCGTTGAGGCCACTTTTCACGCGCTTGCGCGCACGCTCGATAATTTTAAAACGGGCAAGGGCATGGAATGGGGTGAGCACCACGCCTGTCTCTTCCATGGCACGGAACGATTTTTTCGCGCCGGCTATAACGCCAATCTGATTACCTCGTGGCTGCCTGCGCTGGACGGCGTAGTGGAGAAGCTAAAGCGCGGCGCGAAAGTCGCCGACATCGGTTGTGGCCACGGCGCCAGCACCGTACTCATGGCGAAGACCTATCCGAAATCTACATTCATCGGCTACGACTACCACGCCGAATCCATTCGCACCGCCAGCCAGCGGGCGCAAGCCGCCGGCGTCGCCAACGCTCACTTCGAAGTCGCAGATGCCGTGAGCTACTCGGGCCAGGCGTTTGATCTGATTGCCTTCTTCGACTGCCTGCACGACATGGGTGACCCCGTCGGTGTCTCGCGCCACGCACGACAAGCGCTGCAAAGCGATGGCACGGCGATGATCGTTGAACCGTTCGCCAATGACAGCGTCGCGGACAATCTGAATCCGGTCGGCCGGGTGATGTACGGCGCCTCATCCCAAATCTGTGTTCCGGTGTCCCTGGCGCGCAATGGTCCGGCACTCGGTGCCCAAGCCGGCGAGCGGCGCTTACGCGAGGTGGTGGTGGACGGCGGCGGCTTCAGCCATTTCAGGCGCGCCACCGAGACACCCTTCAATCTGGTGCTCGAAGCGCGGCCGTAATATTTTTATGGCAGTGGGGCGTTTGCGTCAGATGGCCTCTTTTACGACCAACGCTCCTTTGACGGCCGCGCCGGCATCCAGCAGCACCTGTTCGAGCACCGCGAGGTATTCGACATAGCGCCTGCGACCCAGCACCGTAATGCGGCAGAACGTCTGTGGCCGATTGTTTTGCACACCCTTGGTAATTCCTATCAGCTTTGCCTCCTCCAGCACCTGCAAATGCCGATTGAGGTTGCCGTCCGTGAGCGCGCATAGCTGTTTTAAGTCGCCGAACAGCAATCCCTTCGAATGAGTCACGAGCGATGTAAGGACACTGAGCCGTGCTCGCTCGTGAATAACTCGGTCCAGCCCATCGTAGGCGAAGCGCGGGGCAGGACTTTTTTTGTGGCCGCGTTTATTCAAGCGATTCCCCATATCCGAAATGAAGTACGGCTGCGACCATCAGCTGCCCGACGCCAAAGGGAATGCCCATCAACCAGGGCGACAACGTCCGCGTAGCGCCGGCCACAGCCAAGCAATATAACCCTGTTGCCAAATACCACACGCCGACTGCGAACATTTGCCGCGGAAGAAACCGGCATGAGGCGAATACACCCAGGCTGAAGATCAATTGCCACAGACCGGGCAGTATCCAGCCCTCTTGTGGGGAAACTCTTACCAACACCACGGTCAGCAGCAATCCCACCATCAAGGCGGGCAGGAACTGCTCCACGGCGGATTGGATCATTTCCCGGACGAATCCCCGGTGGACGCGGCGCGCGCGCACCAAGGTCTCGAGGCCGCTCAGCAGCAACGACACGGCGGCTGTTCCCGCCCAGATCGCCACCCAACTGGAAATGTCGCCGTTCGCATGCCGCGCCGTCCACGGCGCTTGAACGGCAGCGACCAGCAGCGCCAGCACGCCGGATGCCGCGATGGATGCGGGCCCATACCCGCGGAATTCCGTGCCTCGCGCCACGTGACTGCGGATCGAGTGAATTTCGGCCAGCGCCTGCTGCAACTCTTTCATGCAAACCTCACGTTGACTTACTTTGTGATACAAAGTAAAAGTCGTGACAATATGTCGACGCTCAAATTGAGCGTTGCTACAGGGAATACCCCAAAGGCGCTCCGTGGTCAACCGTTGCATTGTAAGTTCGATCGTATGCCTGCTCGCACTGTTGCCGTATACCGGGCGCGCCGCAGGCTTCGATCATCGGGTGGCCAAGGACAACGGCGGTATCTACAGCCTGCAGGACGCGGTTCCAGTGTCTTTGACCTTGCTCGCGGCAGGCTGCGCGTGGTGGCAGGGGACGGAAGATCGCCTGGGCAAGACCTGCTGGGAAGCGGGGGAAGCGGCGCTCGGCAGCGCCGTGGCGTCGGAGGGGTTGCAATTCATCACCGGCAGGCGCGGCCCCTCTACCACCGGAGATTCAAACCAATGGTTCAGCGGCGGCAAGGGCAGCTTTCCCAGCACCCATGTGAGCGTGACGACGGCCGTCGTCACACC
>JANYIY010000165.1 GCA_025358615.1 Gammaproteobacteria bacterium
AACAGCGTGAGCACGCGCGCGGGGTAGCAGGCGGCGGCCAGCCGGCCGCCCTTGATGCCGGAGAGATGTCGCCGCACGCAGTTCATTTCCCTGATGGTCGCGCCGCTTGCGAGCAGCGCGCGATTCACGATTTGCTTGTGATCCAGAGTCAAACCGGGCGCCGGCAACGGCAACAGCGCTGAGCCGCCGCCGGAGAACAGGCATACCACCAAGTCGTCTGCGTCGAGCGAACCGACTCGTTCGAGCATGCGCTGTGCAGCGTACATGCCGGCAGCATCCGGCACCGGATGCGCCGCCTCGACGATGTCGATGTGCTCGCAGGGCACCGCATAGCCATAGCGCGTCACCACCAGACCCGACACCGGGCCCGGCCAGTTGTCCTCCAGTGCGCGCGCCATGGCCGCCGATGCCTTACCCGCGCCGATGACGATGAGCCGGCCGCGGGGGGCAGCGGGCAGGTGCGGCGGCACGCACAGAGCCGGCTGCGCCGACGCGATCGCCGCATCGAACATCTGCCGCAGCAGAATCAGCGGCGCGCTCTTCGACATTCGGTTCAACTCCAGCGCCCACCCAGCAGGTTCAACAACGACCCGATACCCTCGCTGCATACCTCGACCGCACTCATGTACAACTTGATCCAGCGCCCTGACAGGTGTGAGCATTCATCCGGGAGTTGGCTTGCCGCTCGATGCCTTGCCCGCATCCAGTGTCTGCGCCAGCAGTTTGGTGAGCGCATACACTGTATCGATGTGCGGAATCGGCGTGTCGGTCAATCGAGCCAGTTCCACCACCGAACCGAGCAGCGCATCGATCTCCAGTGTGCGCGCCGACTCGACGTCCTGCAGCATGGAGGTCTTGTGGTGCCCGACTCGCTCCGCCCCGGCAATACGCTTCTCGAGGGAGACGCGGAAAGTGATCCCCAGTTTATTGGCGATGACCTGTGCCTCGGACATCATGGCCGCCGCGAGCGCGCGGCTCGGCGGGTACTGGCAGATACTGGCAAGCGTGGCCCGTGACAATGCGCTGATCGGATTGAACGTCAGGTTTCCCCAGAGTTTCAGCCATATTTCGCTGCGGATGTCGCTCAGCACCGGGGCCTGCAACCCGCTCTTGATGAAGCACTCCGACAGGCTGGCAACCCGCGCACTCATCGTGCCGTCGGGTTCGCCGACCGGGAACCGATTGCCTTCGACGTGCTTGATGACTCCGGGCGCAACCAATTCGGCAGCCGGATAAACCACACAGCCGATGACGCGCTCGCATGGTATGTGTGCGCCGATCACTCCGTGGGGATCGACGCTCTGCACACGCGTTCCGGCGAGCGCGCCGGGATAACGGTGAAAGTACCAATAGGGGATTCCATTCTGCATAGGCACCACGACGGTGTCGCGCCCGAACAGCCTCGGCACGTCGCGACACACGTCCTCGACCTGATGCGCCTTCATCGCGAGGATGACCACGTCCTGCGGACCGGCGGCGGCGTAATCGTTGGTGGCCGTGACTTGGGGCACGGCTTCTTCCCTGCCATCGGAGCTGAGCAGCCGGATGCCGCGGCTGCGCAGCGCCTCGAGGTTCGCACCGCGGGCGATAAAGGTCACGTCCTCGCCGGCCAGCGCGAGCCGGATCCCGATGTAGCCGCCGATCGCGCCCACTCCGATGATTGCTATCTTCAAATGCTCTCCGTCAATAAATATTACGGCAGGCGGCCCGGGATGCAACCAGGTCCCCGGCCGCGCCGAAACCGATGGCTCCCAAGCAAGCAACCATCAGCTTCGTTTCGCGTCGCACTCAGAACTTATAGTTTACACCGGTCGAAAAGCCAATCTCGCGGCAACCGCCCCAGGTCGTATTGCCGGAGCTGCTGTAGTCGATGACCGTGGTATTGGTGCCATCATGGCAATCGGTTGTGAGTCCGCGTCCGCCGGCACCCAGATCGTAATGGGCGTTCCCTTTGTTGATCGTGTCGGCCGCGTCTATGTACACGTACACACTCTTGTCGAAGTGGTGCTTCCATGCTGCCGTGAACATATTCGCGGAATCATCCCGCTTGCTCGGATCATAGTTGTGCTGCCCGCCCGGGTCTCCGGGGGTCGACCCGGCGTGCGCCCAGCCCACGCTGAAGTTATCTTTGGCCGAGAAATCCTGCGACAGCGCGAACCAGAGGCCGTTTCGCTGGCGTTCGTTCTGAAATTGCAGCGCCGCCGGCAAACTGCGCTTCAGGTACTCGTAAATTCCACTGACCGAGAGGCCGAAGGGAAACTTGTATTGCACTCCGGCCTTGAAGGCCGACTCGTCGGCGATATCGGTCAGATAGGGCGGCGAGTAGCCGTCGTTGGCCGCGACCCCCGGAAATTCTCCCACCAGGAAATTGTAGGTCGCAAAATCCAGCAGCGGGGAGTTGGTGTTTAGCAGGTAGCCGTAAATGGGATGATTCGAGCCGATGCCGTCGCTGTTTCGGTTCACCCGCTTGTGGATCTCATAGGCAGCCGTCGCATAGACCGGACCACTCTCGAATTTCACGTCGACGCTGAGCGAGTCGTCGAACCCGCCGTCATCGCAATTGAGCAACAGGTTGCCGCTGCCGGGCTGGTTGCCGCCGCTGCAGTCGGGCGAGCCCGAGGATTGCACCACGTTGTCGTAGGTGCGGTTCTGGCCCGGCGAAATCAGCGCGTCGAAGCTGAATACGTTGCCGAACTTGGGCGACTCATACCAAATCGAGTGATCGAGGCGGGTTCCGAACTCGACCCGGTTGTCGCCGCCGCTGTTTCCCATGACCACCGCATAGTCGCCCAGCATCCCCGAGAACGGGTTCATCCGGTCGGTCGATTTTTTGTAAGGGGAATACGTCGTGCCGAACTTTACCTTGCCCCAGGTGGGCTCGGAGAAGCCGATGAAGGTGTCACCGTAGCCAATGGCGCCCTTGACGACGTTGGACTGCTGATACTGCGAGGTGTTGAGCCCCGGGGAAGCGGTGATGGCGGGCTGCGTTTCAATCTGATAGACGAAATTGACGCTGCTGTCGCCGATCTTGTGTTCGCCGCGGTAGCCGAGGACCGATTTGTTGGTCGACAACGCCGGCATGTAGCCGACACGGCCCACCGGGCCCGCGCCGCCGCCTTTCGGAGCAGCATTGCGCACGTAACCGGAATTGGGATTGTTCGGATCGACCAAGTTCCATCCGTAGGCGACGAAATGGTCCATGCCCTTGGTGGTGTCATCGAAGGATACGTCCAGCGTTCCATAGAAACCGCTGAGGAGTTTGTGCAGCAGCGGCTCTTTCTCCTCGACCTTCTGCTTCGCGATCGAGGGACCTGCACCTTCGGGCGAAGGTCCGGCTGCCGGCGCCGGCGCGATGGGTGCCGCCGGCACAGCTTGCGCCGCCGCGGCAGCAGGCGCCGCCTGCTGCTTGGTCAATGCCTGAATCTGTTTCTGCATCTCGTCCATGCGCTGCATCATGAGGCGCATCTGTTCTTTCAGAGTCTTGTTGTCCGCGGCATCGTCAGCAAAAACAACGCCATTGAAGGCGACGCTGGCGGCGCATGCCGCAAGCGCCACCAGCATGGGTTTTGCCAATTTGAACTTAAGCATTGTGTGATCCCTCGTGAAAACGCGTCTGTTTGAATCCTTCTGATCGTCGTCATCCACCCCTCACGTCGGCGGTTGCACCCCCCCAACAGCGTGTGCGGCCGCTCCCTCAAATCACCTTGGCCGATCTCAGTGCGTCAACCTCCGCGGCCGCGTATCCAAGCTCGGCCAATACCTCATCGGTATGTTCGCCCAACAACGGTGAGCGCTTGACCTCGGTCGGGCTGTCGCTCATCTTGATGGGGTTGCCGACCGTCAGGTACTTGCCGCGCTGTGGATGGTCCACTTCTACGATGGTGCCGCTCTTGCGCAGCGACGGTTCATTGGCCAATTCCTCCATGGAAAGAATCGGGCCGCAGGGAATGTCGTGCTCATTGAGCAGCGCCATGGCTTCGAACTTGGTCTTTGTAACTGTCCAAGCCTCCACCTGCGCGAAAACTTCCTTGAGCCGGGGCAGACGCGCTTCTGGGGTGGCGAAGTCGGGATTGGTGATCCAATCCTGCTTGCCGATCACCTTGCAGATTTCCTTCCAAACCGGCGCTTGTGCGATGAAGTACAAATAGGCGTTCGGATCAGTCTGCCAGTTCTTGCACTTGACGATCGTTCCCGGCTGGCCCCCGCCCGACGCATTCGCGGCACGCGGCACGGCGCTGCCGAACTTGCCGTTGGGGTACTGCGGGTATTCCTTCATGACTTGGGTGCGATCGAGCCGCTGCTGATCGCGCAGCTTGACGCGGCACAGATTCAGCACACCGTCCTGCATCGCCGCCAGTACTTTCTGGCCGCGCCCCGTGGCATTGCGCTGGTACAGGGCCGCAACGATGCCGAGCGCCAAGTGCAGCCCGGTGCCGCTGTCGCCGATCTGCGCTCCCGTCACGAGCGGCGGCCCGTCGTCGAAGCCCGTGGTGGAGGCAGCGCCGCCCGCACACTGCGCGACGTTCTCGTACACCTTGCATTCTTCGTAGGGTCCGGGACCGAAGCCCTTCACCGACGCGACGATCATGCGCGGGTTCAGCTCTTGAATCCGCTCCCAGGTGAAACCCATGCGATCCAGAGCGCCCGGCGCGAAATTTTCCACCAGCACGTCGCAGTGTTTAACCAGCTTCTCCAGGACCCGCTTGCCGCTCTCGCTCTTGGTGTCGAGAGTCACCGAACGCTTGTTATGGTTCAGCATGGTGAAATACAGGCTGTCGACACCCGGAATATCGCGCAACTGTTCGCGCGTGATGTCACCGCCGCCGGCCTTCTCGACTTTGATCACATCGGCGCCGAACCACGCCAACAATTGCGTGCACGTGGGTCCCGATTGCACATGCGTGAAGTCGAGAATGCGCACCCCGTCTAAAGCCTTGCTCATACCCTCACTCCCGACCGTTCACTTGTACATCGTCTGATTCTTGGTGCCCGGCGCGTATTCGCCGGGGTCGACCCAGATGTTGACCACCGCCGAGCGGCGCAGCTTGCCAATCGACTCGCGCGCACGCTGCAACGCCGGTGCAATTTGCGCGGGATCGCGCACTTCTTCACCGTAGCCGCCGAGCATTTCCGCGAACTTGCCGAAAGGGACGTCGCCGAGTAGATTGCCGACGTTGCCGCGCTGCTCGCCGTATTTTGCGAGCTGACCGTAGCGAATCTGGTTCATGGCTGAATTGTTGCCGATGACCGCAAGGTAAGGGACACCGAAGCGGTTCGCGGTTTCCATGTCGAAAGCCGTCATGCCGAACGAGCCGTCTCCGTAATAGCAGAGAACCTCCTTGGAGGGATTCGCCAATCCCGCCGCGATCGCAAATCCTGTGCCGACGCCCAAGGAACCGAGCGCGCCCGGATCCATCCACTGGCCGGGCGCCCGCGGCCGCACCGCCTGCGCAGATATGGTCACCACGTCGCCACCGTCGCCGATGTAAATCGTATCCTCGCCGAGGAATTCATTGAGTTCCCACGCGACCCGATAGGGATGAATCGGCATGCTGTTCGACTTGAACAGCGGCATCAGTTTGTCGGCGGCGACGCTTTCCGCGTCGCTGAGCTGCTTCAGCCAGCGCCGACGCGCCTGATGCTTGTCGTTCTTGATGCGGCCCGACGCCGCCTGCAGCACGGCGCCCAGGATCGCACCCGGATCGCCGGCCAAGCCAAGACTGATATCGCGGTTCTTGCCGACCGTGCGGTAATCCATGTCGATTTGCACCAGCGTCAATTCATTGCTGATGCGCTTGCCGTAGCCCATACGGAAATCGAAGGGCGTGCCGACAATCAACAATACGTCGGCGCTGGCGAAGGCCAGCGAGCGCGTGCGGTCGAAGTGATGCGGGTCGCCGGGCGGCAGCAGGCCGCGGCTCGCGCCATTGAAATATCCAGGAATATCGAGTCCGCGCAACAGTGCAATGGCTTCGTTGTGGCCACGCGCGGACCACACCTGCTGGCCGTATAGAATCGCCGGCCGCTCCGCGTCGACCAGGATATCGGCCAACTTCTCTATGTCGCGCGGGTCGCCGACGGATTTGGTCGATGCGCGGTATCTGCCCGGGCGCGGGATGACGGCCTTGTTGATTTCGACCTCGCGATCCAGCACGTCGCGAGGTATCTCCAGGTACACCGGGCCGGTCGCGCCGTTGAAAGCTTCGCGCGCCGCCATCGAGATCATGTCCGCGATGCGCTCCGTGCTCGATACCGCTGCGGCGAATTTGGTGATCGGGGTCATCAGCTCTACATGCGGCAGGTCTTGCAGCGAGCCCATCTTGTGCTGGGTCAGCGAGCCCTGTCCGCCGATGTGCAGAATCGGGCTCTCCGAGCGGAATGCCGTAGCAATGCCAGTGACCGCATTCGTGCATCCCGGTCCGGCGGTGGTTACCACGCAGCCTAATTTGCCGGTCTGTCGCGCGTAGCCGTCGGCCGCGTGTGCAGCAACTTGTTCGTGCCGAACATCGATGATGCGAATGCCTTCGTCGACGCAACCGTCGTAGATGTCGATGATGTGGCCGCCGCACAGCGTGAATATCGTATCGACACCCTCGTTCTTCAGCGCCTTGGCGACCAAGTGGCCGCCGGAGATCACGCCGGCATCGCGGCTCTTGCGCAGCAGCGTATCCTCTGCTGTGGTCCTGGGCTGAATCGGCGTGATCTCCGGCGGCCACTTGGTCGCCAAGGCGCTGAAGAA
>JANYIY010000171.1 GCA_025358615.1 Gammaproteobacteria bacterium
TACGGCCTGGCCGCCATCGTCAACATCCTCTGGCCGCGCAGTCCGAACGATCCCTGGTACAGCAATTATTCCATGCTGGTGACCACCATCGGCGTGGTTGTGCTCGGTGGGCTCTACATGGTGACGGCGAAACCCTATGCACACGGCAAGGCGCCCGCAGGCGACGCCCATCGGCTAGGGGTAGGGACCGGCGGTGGCGTCGTTACCCCCATCGACGCTTAAATTGGCGCCGGTGACATAGCTCGCGAGATCAGATGCCAGAAAATGCACACAACGCGCGACTTCCGTGGGATGTGCCAGCCGCCGCATCGGTATCCCCGACGCCAAATCCCTCAGGTTCTGCGCTGCATCCCCGCCGCGCTTGGCGAGAATGTCGTCCACCATGCGCGTATGAATTTCGCCGGGGCACACCGAATTGACACGGATATTGTCGCGCGCATGATCCAGCGCCATGCAGCGGGTGATCTGAATAACCGCTCCCTTGCTGGCGCAATAGGCCACATGATTGGCTTCGCCATTCAGGCCCCACTCCGACGCGACGTTTACGATGGCTCCCTTGCCCGCCGCCTTCATGTGCTTCACCGCGGCGCGGCTCAGATAGAACAAGGCGTTGACGTTCACGGCCATGGTGTCGAGCCATTGCGCGTCGCTGGTATCGAGCGCGTTGGCCGTATAGAGAATGCCGGCGTTGTTGACCAGGACGTCCAGGGCGCCCAGGCGTTCGACGGTGTCGCCGATCAGGCGCTCGCAGGCACCCGCGGCGCGCAAATCCGCCGCCGCGAATTCCGCACTGCCGCCCGCCGCGCGAATCTCCCGCACTACGTCGCCGCCACGCTGCTCATGTCGCCCCGACACCATGACTGTTGCGCCCGATTCGGCGAAGGCATGCGCGCAAGCTGCACCGATTCCCGTGGTCGAACCTGTAACCAAAACCACCTTGCCCGCAAATGTCATGTTTATTCTCCGCTACGTGGTATCGACACTCCCTAAGACATTAAAGGAAAAATCCATGTCTCGCGATCCCAAACACGATGTGTTGTTCGAGTCGATCAAGATTGGCCCCAAGACGCTCCGCAACCGCTTTTGGCAGACCTCGCACTGTGCCGGACCCGGCGCCGAGAGGCCCGGCGCACAGGCGCATTTGCGCGGCATGAAGGCTGAAGGCGGCTGGGGCGCAGTGTTCACCGAGTTCTGCTCCATCCATCCCGAATCCGATGAGTATCCGTACATCTCGGCACGAATCTGGGACCAGGGGGACGTGATCAACTTGGGATATATGTGCGAGGTCGCCCACAAGTACCACAGCCTTGCAGGCATTCAGCTGTGGTACAGCGGCGGCAACGCGCCGTCGCTGGAGTCGCGCGAGTTTGGCCGCGCGCCCAGCCAGTGGCTGTCGCCGATCTTCGCCACGCGATCGGTGTACGGCAGCGAGATGGACCAGCACGACATCAAGACGGTCATCAACATGTATGTCGAAGCCGGCAAGCGCGCGGAACAGGCGGGCTTCGATCTGCTCGAGGTGTCCGCGGGCGATGACACTCTGCCCAGTCAATTTCTCGAGCCGCGCTTCAATCGGCGCACCGACGGTTACGGCGGCCGCTTCGAAAACCGATCGCGTTTTTATATCGAACTGCTGCATGCGCTCAAGCACGCCCTTGGCGCCAGATGCGGTATCACAACGCGTTTTGAGATCGACACTCTGCACGGACCGGAAGGCGTCGAGGCCCGCGAAGACGGCGTGCGCATGCTGGAGCTGTTCCGCAAGGAAGGAGTCGTCGACGCAGTGGCATTGAAAATCGGCGATTACGCCGAATGGGGCGAGGATGCCGCTCCGTCACGCTTTCGCAAGTCCGGCTGGATGACGCCCTTCATCAAGCAAGGCAAATCGATCTTGGGACCGGGGATACCCGTGGTCGGCAACGGCCGGCTCACCAGCCCGGACGACATGGTCGCCCTGCTCCGCGCCGGCGTGCTCGACATCATCGGCGCCGCCCGACCCTCGATCGCGGACCCCTTCCTGCCCACCAAGATTTCCGAAGGCCGGGTCGAGGACATCCGCGAGTGCATCGGCTGCAACATCTGCGTGTCCAAGTTTCAGCAGGGCGGCCAGATCATGTGCACTCAGAATGTGACCATCGGCGAGGAATACCGTCGCGGCTGGCATCCGGAGAAATTCACCAAGACCAACAAGCCCTGCTCGGTATTGGTGGTGGGCGGCGGCCCGGCGGGTATGGAATGCGCGCGCATCTTGGGCGAGCGCGGCTATACGGTGCACCTGCGCGAGGCCGAGAAGGAGCTCGGCGGCCACTGGAAATCCGTGGCGACGCTGCCGCGATTGAATGAATGGGGACGGGTGATCACCTATCGGCAGATCCAACTCGCCAAGCTCAAGAAAACCGTCGAGGTGCAGCTTGGCGTCGGCAAAATGTCGGCCGATGAAGTCCTGCGCTATGGTGCCGATCGCGTCGTGATTGCCACCGGCGCACACTGGAGCGGGACTGGCCGCAGCGCCAATTTCGGGCCGATAGCCGGCGCCGACGATTCCCTGGCGCATGTGCTCACCCCGTTCCAAATCACCGCAGGCAAACCCGTCCCCGGCAAGCGCGTACTGGTGCTCGACGGCGACGGGCATTTCATGGGGATCACCTTGGCCGAACATATGGCGAACCAAGGCAAGGAAGTCACCTATGTCTGCGATGCCGCCGATGTGGCCGAATATGGGGTCTTTACCATGGAGTCATTCAACAACAAACGCATGCTGTTCGAGAAGGGCGTGAAGCTGTACACCAGTCACTGGGTCGACAAGATCGAGCCCGGCAAGGTACGCCTGAGCTACCTCTATAAATTCGGTCCCGATCTCACGGCACCCGTCTCCGGCGCCATCCCGCGCAGGGACAACGGCGGCGAGTTCGACCTTGAAATCGATGCCGTCATACTCGTCACCTCGCGCGGCTCCGATGATGGATTGTGGCGCGAATTGAAAGCACGCAAGGCCGAATGGGCGGCGAATGAGATACAAGACATATTTCGCACTGGAGACTGCAAGGCGCCCGCCCAGCTCAACCAGGCTCTCTGGGATGCGCATCGGCTGGCACGCGAATTTGACAGTCCCCACCCCGCCTATCCTCTGCCCTGGATCCGCGAACGGCAGCTCTGGGGCGGCGCCACGGTGCCGAAACTCGGCGATCCACGGGTCGACGTC
>JANYIY010000186.1 GCA_025358615.1 Gammaproteobacteria bacterium
CGTCGATACATCAGCGTTGCGCTCCGCCGCTCTCGGCGACAGCGTGCGTGCGTCGCTGCAGGGTTTTTGGGGGTTTGAGCGCTATCGCGGCCCGAGCTTCCTACTGATGAATTCGCATGCGGCGACGTGGGAACTGGCGGCGGGCGACGAGGATGCTCTGGTAGTGGGCCGCCAGGACACGGTTCACCTGCAGGCGGACAGCGTCAATTGCGTCGATGGAATCATGCTCAAAGATCCGGCCGGCAAGGAGTTGAAAGTCGAATGGAAGACGATCAAACCCAATGAGCTCGAGGTGAGGCTGCCGCTGCATGAGGCCAAACCGGGTGCCATGAGCCTATGGGTAACTCAGAACGGCAATACTCAAACGCCGGTGCCACTGCAAACCTATTACGAGGCGGGTCATTATGACGGCTTCGTCATGCACGCCGGCGATGTTCAAGGTTTCCTTAGGGGTAGCCGTCTCGATCAGGTGGTGGGTGTCTCGGTCGGCAATGTTGCCTTTCAGCCCGCTGAGTTGACGACCCGCAACGGCGGCGACGAACTGCGAATGGCAGCCCAGGATGCACCAGCCGCGGCGGCGCTCAAACAGGAGCGCGCTCTAGTCGCGAGAGTCACGCTGAAAGACGGACGAGTGCTGCCACTGAACGCTTCCGTGGATGCGCCGCGACCCCGGGTGTTGCTGATCAGCAAGAACGTCCTGCCGTCCAACTCCAGCAAGGAGAGCAATATCCAATTGACGGGCCAGAGCGCGCTACCGCTGGACGCGACACTTACCTTCGCGTTGCGCAGCCAATGGCCTGTGGCTTTTACCCGCGATGAGACCATCGAAGTTGCGGCCGGCGACGAATCGGCGGCGGTATTGAGCTTCAGCAACGGCGGAGTCACGCTGGAGAATGCGCAAGTCGCGGTGGCGACGCTCAATCCCGCCAAGGCCTTTGGTGCATCCGCCTTCGGCGCCTTGCAATTTCGTGTCGTCGCCAAGGCAATCGCGAGCGACTGGCAACTCTTGGGCAACTTGGTGCGTCTGCCGGTGCTCAAAGATCTCATCTGTCCCGCCACGCTCGAGATGGCATGCAAGCTCTCCGGCACGCACCTTTACCTGGTGCACTCCGTATCCAACAATCCGGAATTCACCAATCCGGTGCAAGTGCCCGAGGGCTTCTTGGGATCCGCGCTACCGGTTCCACACCCGGACGGCGGCCCGCTGTACGTCAAGTTGCGTGACGACTCTTCGGCGATCAACCCCGTCTCGCTCGAGATGCAGCGGCTCCCCTGACCTTGTAACTTCGAAAGGCCGCGGCGATGATGGGAGGATGCTGAAACATATCCTAGCTTTCGTTGTGGCCACCGGGCTGGGCCTGGGTGCGGCCGGCGCCCAATCATCCGGTTCCATCGCCCTGGTAGGCGGACGTCTGATCGACGGCTTTGGCGGCACTCCGCTCGATCGCAGCGTGGTGCTCATCGAGGGGGAGCGCATCAAGGCCGTCGGAACCATGGACTCCTTGGCCGTACCGGCGGGCGCGACGGTGATATCGACCGCAGGCATGACGGTGCTGCCGGGACTATGGGATGCTCATGTGCACACCTATCTCTTGGGCCATAGCGACTACGCCCATTGGGACAAGACCTACGGCAGCAGTCCGCGCCTGGCGAAGCAGATCATGCCCGCCGCCGCGCACCAGTTGCTGTTGGCGGGTATTACCAGCGCGCGCGATTTGGGTGCGCCCCTCGAAGCCAGCATCGAGGTTCGCGATCGCATCAACCGCGGCGAAATTCCCGGCCCCACGCTCTATGTCGCCGGCCCTTTCATTCAGCACGCGCCCTACCCCGGCACCGATTATTTTCGCTGGGGCGTCAATGGCGTCGACGACGCCCGCAACAAGGTCAGGAAGCTCGCCGCTGCCGGCGTCGACATTATCAAGCTCATCGATCAGGATTTAATGCAGGAGGTCGAAGTCAAAGCCGTGATTGAGGAGGCGCATGCCCATCACCTGCCGGTGGTGGCGCATGCGCACCGCATCGAAGAAATCCGCCGCGGCCTCAAATACGGCGCGGATTGTTTCGAGCACACCGGACTTGCCACCGCGCCGGGCTATCCCGACGACATCCTGCAGCTGATTGCGGAACGCTCCGCGAAGGGAAACCTCGGGCCGCTCTTCTGGACCCCAACGATCAGTGTGCTTTACAACTATGAATATCTGCGCGACAACGCCATGCAGCTCGATGACCCGGCCTGGCAGCTGGACGTGCCGCCCGACATCGTTGCGGACATAAAAGCCTCGCTGCGTCACCCCGGACAATTGAGTTATTTTCAATTAGTCCCACTGCGCCACCCCACCTTGGAGAACAAATTCCACCAGCTGCAGCACGCCGGCGTCGTCATGCTGATCGGCACCGACAGCGGCGTGCCGATGAATTTCCACAACACCTCCACCTGGCAGGAGATGGATACCTGGGTCAATCGCCTGGGTGTGGACCCCATGGTCACGATTCGCGCGGCCACCTATTGGCCGGCTGTGCAAATGAAAGTCGACAAGGATTACGGCAGCCTAAGCGATGGCAAGTACGCCGACATCATCGCGGTCAAGGGCGATGTGCTGCGCCACATCGATTTGCTGCAGCACGTGAATCTCGTGATCAAGCACGGGGTCCGCTACTAAAAAATACCCAATGCCATGCCCGAGGCCAGTGCCGCGCCCAACTCCTCGCAGGGCTTGAGCTGCAGCTCGGGAATGTGCTTCGGCTGCAGGATTTCTTCCGCGGTCTGGGCATGCGTGCAGATGATGATGGGGTCGGCAATCATTTTTAGCCGCCAGCCGGTCGCTATGCGTTCGATCTGTTGTGCTGCGTTGCGGCC
The DNA here is from genome assembly GCA_025358615.1 of Gammaproteobacteria bacterium. GTDB lineage: Bacteria > Pseudomonadota > Gammaproteobacteria > Steroidobacterales > Steroidobacteraceae > Bog-1198. The sequence continues at coordinate 2,858 of JANYIY010000186.1, forward strand.
ATCGCTGCCGGCACAGACCAAGCTGGCGTAGGGCCTGCCATTCAACCGGTCGAGCGCTGCATAGTAGGTTCGATCGAAGAAATCCTTCATTTGTCCCGAGATTGCCGCCAGATTCTCCGGGGTCGCAAAGATAAAGGCGCCTGCCTCGAGCAGATCGGCCGCTCGCGTGTCCACGGCGTGCAGCAGCGACACCGTCACCGACGCTTCGGTGCGCGCGCCGTCGGCGGCGGCCTGCGCCATTTGCAGAGTACCTCCGGTCATGGAGTGGTACACGATGAGCAGCGTTTTCATTCCCGACAATTATCGCAGAACTACGTGCGCGTACCACATGGCGCGCCTCGGGTAGCGTGAGCTATGTCCTACAGACGACGACGCCACCTTCCGACTGTTTTGGCTTGCCTGTTGCCGGACACTAAATTGCACCAGCAGACATGCTGAACGTCACAACACGTAACAAACAGGATGCGACCATGTTTCACTATGCCGTTGTCTTCTTCATCATCGCGTTGATCGCCGCCGTCTTCGGCTTCAGCGGTATCGCCGCCGGTGCAGCCGGTATCGCGAAAATCCTCTTCATCGTTTTTCTGATTGGCGCCGCGGTCAGCTTCCTGCTGAGCATGGGCCGCCGCGCTTAGGAGGCGAATTATGGAATCTATCGTCAATTCACCGGCGCGTGCGCTCGGCGAGCGTGCCACTGCTCAGGTCAATGGCTTCCTCGACAGCGTCGATGATTTGACCAAGGCGCTGAAAGACATCGACACGCCCGAAATAGCTCGGGTCCGCGCCAAGGTCAAAATGGCGCTGATGGCCGCCAAGAGCGCGGTGGCGGATACGGCGTCGCAGATCGGAAGTCAGGCGAAACAAGCCGGCCGGGTCACCGATGGCTTCGTGCGCGACAACCCCTGGCAGGTGGTCGGAGTCGCGGCGGTCGTGGGTCTCGCCGTCGGTATTCTGGCGTCGCGGCGTTTCTAAAAACTCGCTCCGAGGTGGCGGGCGTCCTTATGCCCGCCGCCACTGCGTGACACCGCCCGGCTTGTCTTCGAGCAAAACGCCCGCGGCCGTCAGTAGCTCCCGAATCCGATCGGACTCAGCGAAGTTCTTCGCGGCACGTGCCGTCCGGCGCGCGTCGAGCAAGCCTTCGATGTCTGCATCCGATATGGTTTTGTCGCCCACGCTAAGTTTCAAATACGTATCCGGATCTTGTTGCAACACTCCGAGCACGGCCCCCATGGCGCGCAGTGTGGCAGCAGCAGCGTCGGTCTTCGCACCGTCCCCCGCTGACTTCGCCTGATTCAGCTCCCGAGCCACGCCTTGCATCGCCGCCATCGCCTCAGGCGTATTGAAATCATCGTCCATTGCGCCACGAAACCGAGCGAGCCATTCGCCGTCGACGATTCCTGACCTGCCGCTGTCCTTGAGCGCCCGGTACAGGCCGAGCAGCGTTTCGTCCGCCTGCGCCAGCTGCGCCATGGAGTAATTGATGGGCCCCCGATAGTGGCTGCTCAACAAGAAGAACCTCAGCACTTCCGGATCGCGCAATGTTTTCAGAACTTCGCGAACCGTAAAGAAATTGCCGAAGGACTTGGACATCTTCTCATCGTTCACCCGCACGAAGCCGTTGTGCATCCAAATGTGCACGAATGGGGTATCGCAGGCCGCGCAGGACTGGGCTATTTCATTCTCGTGGTGCGGAAACTTCAAATCCTCGCCGCCGCCGTGCAGGTCGAAGTAGTTGCCGAGCAGACTGGTCGACATGGCCGAACATTCGATGTGCCAGCCGGGACGGCCGTTGCCCCAGGGTGAGGCCCAGAAGGGCTCGCCCGGCTTGGCGTGTTTCCACAGCACGAAATCCAGCGGGTCCAACTTCACGTCATCCACTTGCACGCGCGATCCCGAGCGCAAGTCGTCGATCTTCTTACCCGAGAGCCGGCCGTAGGGCGCGAACTTGCGCACCGAGTACATGACATCGCCGTCGCGGGCGACGTAGGCATAACCCTTGTCGATCAAGGTCTGAGTCATCGCAATGATCTGGTCGATATACTCGGTGGCGCGTGGCTCGAGATCCGGCGGCTGCAGCCCCAGAGTCGCGCAGTCCTCGTGCATGGCCACGGTGAAGCGTTGCGCCAGATCGGCCCAGTTCTCGCCGTTGGCGGCAGCGCGCTCGATGATTTTGTCGTCTATGTCCGTGACATTGCGCACATAGGTGAGCTTGTAGCCCAGTGAGCGCAGATAGCGCTGGATCAGATCGAATACCGTGAGCATGCGCGCGTGCCCGACGTGAATATAGTCGTAGTTCGTCATGCCGCAGACATACATGCGAACCTCGCCGGGCCGCAGAGGCTTGAACTCTTGCTTCTCGCCGCTGAGCGAATTATGTATTTTGAGCATGGGACTTCAGGCGACGGCGCGCCGTCTCCGGCGGCATGAGCTTAAGCAGGGGCGCGAGTTCCGGACCGTGTATCTGGCCGGTCAGCGCCGCTCGCAACGGCATGAACAAGTCCGCACCCTTGCGGCCGGTGCGTTCCTTCAATATTTTCGTCAATTGCTTGAGGTCCGAGCTCGATTGGTCGAATGCATCGGTGGCGGCGGCGAAGAATTCGGGGCCTGCCGCCGCGATCACACTCTGTTCGTCCTTGCCCAAGGGCGGCAAATCGCCGCTCACCACCGCGCGCCACGGGATGGCGTCGCCCGGCAGCACGACGTTGTGACGCACCAGCTCGACGAAATCCGCAGAATCACCCGATCCCAGCCAAGCGCTGACTTGCTCGGCAGACATCCGTTCCAATGTCTCCTTTTGCCAGTGCAACAATTGCGACTCGTCAAAGCGTGCCGGTGCGCGGCCGAGATGATCAGCTCGAAAGTGAGCGGGCATAGTCGCCGCGCTCAACCAGCCATCCACGTCGCTGGTATGCCCGAGCCGCAGTAGGTGATTGAGGATGGCGGCGGGGAGAAAACCGCGCTCGCGAAACTCATGCACACTGGTGCTGCCGTGACGCTTCGACAGCGGCGCGCCATCCGCTCCTACCAGCAAGCCCACATGTCCGTAGCCCGGGCGCCGCAGGCCCAGCGCATCGAGCAGCATGAGCTGGCGCGGTGTATTGGTGAGATGATCATCGCCGCGCAGCACCTGCGTGATTCCCATCACCGAATCGTCGACCGCGTTGCAGAAAAAGAATGCCGACGTGCCGTCGTCGCGCCGGATGATGAAATCGCCGATATCGCCCGACACGAAGCGCTGCGGCCCGTGCACCACGTCGGTAAATTCAATTATCTGATTGCTCGGAACGGCAAACCGCAGCGTCGGTTTTAAGCCCCGGGCCTCCCGTTCAGCGCGCTGTGCGCTGCTCAGAGTCCGGCAGGTTCCTGCATAGCGCGGCGGCTTGCCCGCCATACGCTGCAGCTTGCGCGACAGTTCCAAGTCCTGCGCCGTGCAGTAGCACGGATATGCAGCACCATTCGCCGCCAATTGCGCAAACAGGGTTGCATAGAAGTCGCCGCGTTCCGCCTGGGAGTAGGGGGCCGATGGACCGCCGATATCCGGCCCCTCGTCCCAAGTCAAGCCCAGCCAGCGCATTTCCGCCATCAACTCGTCGCGAAAGCGCAGCTGGCTGCGCTCGACATCAGTGTCCTCGATGCGCAAAATAAAGCGGCCGCCGCTTTTTCGGGCCCAGAGGTGGCTGAAAAAGGCCGTTCGCGCATTCCCCAGGTGCAATGATCCGGTGGGACTGGGCGCGAATCGCGTAATCACGGCTAACGAATCTTTACTTGCGGACATATCTCAAGATTGTACCTATTCGAGTAGAATCCCGGCATGAAACAGCTATTGATGCTCATCGGATTGTTTGCAGGCGCCGGTCTGGCTCCTGGTTTCGCGGCCGACACCGCACCCGCCGCGGCTGCTACCCCGGCTGAATCTGCAAAAACTCAGCCCAAGCCCGCTGCGCCGGCCGCCGCCACCCAGCTGCTGGTGGTCACTTCCCTCGGAAATTTCACGATGGAATTGAACGGCGAACGGGCGCCGCTGACCGTCGCGCACTTCTTGAAGTACGTCGACCAGGGACATTATACCGGCACCATTTTTCATCGCGTCGTCGCCAACTTCGTCATCCAGGGCGGCGGCTTCGACAGTGCTTACAAGCTCGTGCCCGCCCCGAGCAAGGTGTTCAACGAGTCCGGCAATGGCTTGACCAACCAACGCGGCACCGTCGGCATGGCCCGCACCCAGGATCCGCACGGCGGCGACGCGCAGTTCTATGTAAACCTGTACGACAACGAGGCCCTCGACCCCAATAAGACCCGTTGGGGCTACGCGGTGTTCGGCAAGGTCATCCAAGGCATGGACGTAGTCGATAAGATCGGCAATGTCGCCACCGGCGCGCGCGGCATCTTCAAGGAAGATGCGCCCTTGCAGCCGGTGGTGATCGAGCGCATCGAGCGCGTCGCGGGCCCCTGACTCAAGCCTTTAAGTGGCCGCGCTCTTTATCTCGGATTTGCACATTGACGCAACCCGTCCGGCCATCACCGCACAGTTTCTGAACTTTCTCGCCACCGAGGCCAGGGACGCCGAGGTCTTGTACATTCTCGGCGATCTGTTCGAATCCTGGATCGGCGATGACGCCGCGGACTCTGCACAAGCCGCGGCAATCGCCGGGATACGCTCGCTCACGGCCCAGGGCGTGCCGTGCTTCGTGATGCACGGCAATCGAGATTTCCTTCTGTCGAATCGCTTCTGCAGCATGAGCGGCGCGGAGCTGTTGCCCGATCCGCTGATCGTCACCCTGTACGGTGAGCCGGTGCTGGTGATGCACGGCGACGCACTCTGCACCGATGATCACGCCTATCAGCGGCTGCGAGCCACCGTGCGGGACGCGGATTGGCAGCGGCAATTTCTCGCTCTACCGATCGCCTCGCGCCGCGCGCTAGCCGGCGCCGCCCGCGTCGGCAGCCAGGCGCACACGGCAGCGCTGGAATATGCGATAACCGACGTCAATGCCGACAGCGTCGCCCTGGCAATGCGCGGTGCTGGGACGGCCATCCTCTTGCACGGCCACACGCATCGTCCCGCCATCCATGCCTTTGAGGTCGACGGCCGTGCCTGCACTCGCATCGTGCTCGGCGATTGGTACGACCAGGGCAGCCTGTTGCGCTGGGACCATGATGGCCCCGAACTCAAATCCCTGTCGCGTTAGAAGCCGGTGACCCGGGCGGCCCGGAGTGAAAGCGAAATACGGAGTCGGGCAGCGTGATCAACTGCGCCTCCAGCGCCGCAAATTCCTCGATCCGAGCCGCAAATTCCGCGCCCGCAATCCCCGCTCGCTTGGCCGCACGCAGCGCGAGATCCAAATACACCCTGTAGTGCCGCGCCTCGGCATTATGCAGGCCCAGGAACAACTCGCTCAGAGGTGCGCCGATGGCATCTCCCAGCGCCGCGAATCGCTCGCAGGACCGCGCCTCGATCAAGGCGCCGCATATCATGAGATCGACTTCACGCTGCGGCTCAGATCTGGCGACCAGCCGTCGCAGGCGCTCGGCGTAGCGGCCGGGCGCCAGGCGCTGCGGCTTGAACTGCAAGCTGCGGATGAGCTTGGTGACCTGCTCGTAATGCCGCAATTCCTCGCGCGCGAGGCGCGACATTTTATCGGTGAGCTCCAGGTCCTCCGCATAGGCAAACATCAGCGCGAGGGCGGTCGACGCCGCCTTTTTTTCGCAGTTGGCGTGGTCGATGAGCAGCACCTGCGGCGCGGCGCAGGCCGCGTGCACCCAGCCCTCAGGAGTCGCAGCTCGCAGCAAGGGATGCGCGAACTGCGCCTGACTCACGCCGGAACTTTAAGTGCTGCGATCGCTTCGAGCAGCTCGCCGGTCGATTGGAAACGGTCGGCCGGCGCCTTGGCGAGCAGGCGCTGCAGCAATGTCTCGTATTCGGCAAACCGCGGCGCAATCTCCGGCAGGTCCGCGCGTTTGTGCTTGTAAATCACTTCCATCGCTGTCGCGCCGGTAAAGGGCTTCTGGCCGGTCAGCATTTCGTAGAACATGACGCCCAGGCTGTACAAATCGCTGCGCCCGTCGATTTCCTCGGCGTGCCCCTGCTCCGGGCTCATGTAGTACGGCGTGCCGAAGATCTCGCGGGTGCCCGTCAACGACACCGACATCTCGTTGGCCTTTGCGAGCCCAAAGTCGATCAGGCACAGCGACCCGTCGGCGCGCAGCATCACGTTGGCCGGTTTCAGATCCCGGTGCAGCACGCCCACCGAATGGATGGCGTGCAGTGCGCTGCCGATCTGTTCCAGATATTCGAGCGCCGTCGCCGGCAATAGCGGCGTCTTCATGCGCTGTCGCAAATCGCCGGCCGGAAAATGCTCCATGGCAATGTAGGCGTGATCGTCGGCCACTCCGAGATCGTAGATGCGCACGATATTCTGATGGGTCAATCCCGCGACGATTTCATATTCCTGCAGGAAGCGGTCGAAGCCGACGATGCGCTCCGAGACGTCAGGTACTTGATTGAACACCTTGAGCACCACCAGCGTGCCCGTACGCTCGCTCTCGGCGAGATAGATGGTGCACATGCCGCCGCTGCCCACCTGCCGAATACAGCGATGACCGCGGATCATCACCGAGCCGAAGCGGTAACGGTGCTCGAAATCCGGGTGCGCGCGCAACACGGACAGGCTGTGCCGCTGTTCACGCGAAGCGGCCGTGATGGCTCGCAACAGCCGGTCGCGATCGATCTTGCGGCCATACAGTCGGTGCAAGCCGCGCACCGCCTCAGGCTCAGGCGCCGGCGCGTCTTGCAGCAGGAGCAGCACGATGGGAGCGAATTCGGGCTTCGACAACAGGCCGGCAGCCAAAGCCTCCGCTGCGGCGGCGGGCGGCACGCTCACGATGATGGCCGCATCGAAACCAGTGGCGGCGAATTGCGCTTCGAGAGGGGTGTCCTCGCCCAGGCGATGCTCGACGAGGATCGCATCCGGCCACTCGATCTCGACATGCTTTTTGACCAGCAATCGATAATCAGCCCGCTCCGCGATCACCAGTAGACGCATGACACGGCGCAGGCTGGCAGCCGGACTTTACCGGACGGATTTGAGTCCACGACCGGCACCATCGCGACGCTGCTGCTTGGCTTCGTCGGATCGCTCTCCCTGCAGGCGCTTCAGATATTCCGCAGTCACATCCCCCGTGACGTATTCGCCCGAGAAGCACGAGGTATCGAAATCCTTGATTTTTGCATTGTCATGGCGAACCGCATGTTCCAGATCGCTTAGATCCTGGTAGATCAGCCAATCGGCGCCGATGATGTCGCGCACCTCCTCGTCGGTGTGACCGGCGGCCACCAGCTCCGATGCGTCCGGCATGTCGATGCCGTACACATTGGGATAGCGAACCGGCGGCGCGGCGGAGGCGAAATACACTTTCTTTGCACCCGCTTCGCGCGCCATGTCGATGATTTGCGCCGAGGTCGTGCCCCGCACGATCGAATCATCGACCAGCAGCACGTTCTTGCCGCGGAACTCCAGGTCGATGGCGTTCAACTTGCTGCGCACCGACTTCGCACGCTGCTCCTGGCCGGGCATGATGAAGGTGCGGCCGATGTAGCGATTCTTGATGAAGCCCTCGCGATACTTGATGCCGAGCAGCTGCGCGACCTGTACGGCGCTGGTGCGGCTGGTGTCGGGAATCGGTATGACCACATCGATGTCGTGGTCGGGGCGCTCACGCTTGATTTTCTCGGCGAGGCGCTCACCCATGCGCAAGCGCGCCTTGTATACGGAAATATTGTCGATGATGGAGTCGGGCCGCGCGAAATACACATATTCGAAAATACATGGTGTGTGGCGCGCCATCGCCACGCATTGCTGCGCGTAGAAGCGGCCCTGTTCATCGATGAACACGGCCTCGCCCGGAGCCACGTCGCGCACCATGTCGAAACCCAGCATGTCGAGCGCCACGCTTTCGGAGGCCAGCATCCATTCCGTGCCCTTCTTGGTGTCGCGCTTGCCGATCACCAGCGGTCGAATGCCGTTGGGGTCGCGAAATCCCAGGATACCGTGACCGATCACCATGGCGACCGCCGCGTAACCGCCGCGGCAGCGGCGGTACACCGCGTTGGCCGCGGCAAAAACGTCGGCCGGCGTGACGCGCGGCGTGCCGACGCGTTGCAATTCCGACGCCAATACATTGAGCAGCACTTCCGAATCGGACGCCGTATTGAGGTGGCGGCGATCTTCCCGCACCAGCACCTCAGTGAGCTCGCGCGAGTTGGTCAGGTTGCCGTTGTGGCCGAGACAAATGCCGTATGGCGAATTGACGTAAAAAGGTTGCGCGTCATTCGCGCTGTCGGCGCCTGCGGTGGGATAGCGGACATGCCCGATCCCGACGTTGCCCTTGAGCTCGAGCATGTGTTTCTGCTGAAACACATCGCGCACCAATCCGGAGTCCTTGCGCATGAACAGCTCTCCGTCTGCGGAAGTCATGATGCCCGCGGCATCCTGACCGCGGTGCTGCAGCACCGTCAGCGCATCATAGATTCGCTGATTGACTGCGCTCACGCCGACCATTCCGATGATTCCGCACATCAAGAACCTCCGCTAATTGGGTCTGACTTTGACTCCGGTCAGGCGCTCGAGCTTGGCCCAAGGTTCGCCTTTCTCACCGACCATGGCTCGCAGCCAGTCGCCGGCCGTTTCACCGTAGGGAATCAGCTTCGACCGACTCCACCACTCTTCATGATTCAGATGCAAAAGTTCGCCGCCGATGACTATCAGTCCGACGAGCACCCCGCCGCGCAGGATTCCGAATAGCAATCCGAGTACCCGATCCATGACACCGAGCCCAAGGCTGCGGGTGAAGTAGCTGAGCAGCATGCCGATGATCCAGCCCATCAGGAGCACCAGCACCAAGATCACCAGGCGTCCGACCCACGGCGCCACGCTCGGATCGGCGAGCAGACCGCCCAGGTGAGGTTCGATGGCGGGTCCGAATTTCCAAGCCGCCCATATGGCGAGCACCCAAAAGAC
>JANYIY010000204.1 GCA_025358615.1 Gammaproteobacteria bacterium
CCGCTGGCCGCCGCCGTGCGCACCTGGCCGGACAGGTTGAGCAGGTTCGCAACCGCGGTGGTGACTGAAATCGAGAAAGTACCTGCATCGGCAGGCAACACCGGACGCGCTTTGCCGGCGGCGATCGCCGCCGCGCTGAAATAGCCGGACGCCGAATGCAAGTCATATTGAGCCAACCGATTAGCATAGGAACCGGGATAAACCGCGAAGCCCGTATAGCCCGGAGTCTGGTGCAACCCCGTCGTCCCGTAGCTCAAATAACCCGCGACGACCGGCGTTCCATCCGCCAGCGCGCCCAGAGATCCGGGCTTGGTACTCTGGAGTTGCGGCTCGACTTGAATCAAAAACGCGCCCGGCTCAAGTGCATAACGCGCCGGCAGTAGTGGATACATGCCCGCTGCCAGTCCGGTACTGCCACTGAGATAGACGCTCTCGCCGGACATAAGGGTCGAGTTCGTGGAGTTCTGGGGATCCTGGGGTGAAGCTTGACCCCGCGTCGATGGGAGGATGGCGTACAGCCCTGCTAAGTAATCGGCGTTCGGCAGATTGCTGGCGTTAATGGCATCCGATGTGAGTCTGTCATGCGTCCCGCCCGAACCGGGTACCCATTCGAATGCTGCGAGGTCTCCGCCACCGGAAAGATCGATGGTCGCTGTTTTGGCGAGCGTAATGTTCGGGGCCTGTAGGTTGACGAGTCGAGACGGCACGCCGCTGACGGCTTGCGGACCGCTGCCGGGGGATTGGTACACCCATTGCTGACCGCCTAACTGTGTTTGACCGAAGGGAATCGTGAGCGCACCGCCACTGACCGAGGTCAGGCTGCCGTCACCCAGAATCAACTTGTCGGTGGCATCGAGGGAAATCGTTCCGAAGGGTGCATACATCGTTCCGGTGCTGGTGATCGTGTCGGCCATGATCGACAGCGCTCCCGCCGCCGACAAAGGAGTGCCGGGGTTCACCGATGTCTGTCCTACGCTCACCGAGGAGGCCGCACCCGACGCCGGTAGGGCGTCGATGGCGAAGCTCGTAGCCGTCAGTGGATAAATCCGCGCCGCATCCAGCATCACGTTTCCGGCGACAGTCAGGCTGCCCTGGAGCGAGTTGGACCCGACGCCGATCGCCTCACCGCGCAACTTCAGATCGCCCAAACTCGAAAATCTTACATTCGAAGTTCCCTGGAAAACCGTCTGCCCCAACAGATCGATTTCATTACTGGCCCGGAAGCTAATGGTGCCCGAGCCGCCGCCGGCCGCGTTGTTGTTTTGCGGTGGTTTGTCGGCGCTGTTGCGGTACCCAACCTCGAGATACGGCGCACTGAGGCTCACCTGCGAGCCACCCGTGGCGGAGATGACCGGCGAATTGATGACCAGTTGCCGATTCAGATCGAGCGCAAGATTGCCCGACAATTCCACGGTGTTTCCCGCCTCGATGCGCAGCGCATCCAGTCCCCACTGCGACAATTGCGCGGCGCCAAGCACCGCTTGGTTGCTGTTCGCCGACGAGGCCGGCAGCCCGGCGACCGACGGCAAGAGTTCTACCGTCATAGGGTATTGAGTGAAACTATTGCGGGCATCGACGGTGAGCGGATTGCCCCACCAAAGTTCCGACCGTGTCAGCGCAAGATCGAGCGATCCTGCGGCCGCGGGTCCCGAACTACCTGCGGCACCCGCCACGGCATCGATGTTTCCAAGCAGTGAAATGGATTCACCCGACTGCACGGCAATCGTACCGCCCGCGGTTGAGGCCACTTCGTGGCCATAGGTCCCGTTCGGTTGCGCCAAATCCACCGTAGCGTTCGTGCCGGACACTGAGATCAGCGAACCGGCATCGGTCACGACCGCCCCCCGATCCGTGAAGAGCTGCACCGTACCGCCGCCATACAACTGGCCGAGATTCAGCCCCAACGAGGACGGCTTGGGGACAAAAGTACCCGACACATCGAGGACGCCGGCGTTGCCGAGTTCAATACGCTGAGTCGACAGAAAGCCCACTTCGAAATAATCGGCAGGAGGTGGCTCCACGTGCAGCGAGACGCTACCACCGGGTGCGCGCAGAACGCCATCGACAATGAGACTGTCGATGCCGGTGAGACTGATGGAGCCACCCGCATCGGTGGTGATCGAGGCACCGGTCTTGATGTCGAC
>JANYIY010000170.1 GCA_025358615.1 Gammaproteobacteria bacterium
GCGACGGCGCAGAGTGGAATACCGCGGCTTTGGGCCCGGAAAAACGCCGCTTGGCCGCCACTCTCTATCATCGGCTGAAACATCGATATGCGCCCTTGGGCCTTGCGCATTTCGGCCAGGGTAAGTGGTACCCGGGCGAGCAGCTGCCGCGCTGGTCGATGAACTGCTATTGGCGTAGGGACGGTGAGCCTCTGTGGTCGAATCCCCAATTGATCGCCGACGAGTTCGCCCAATACTCGGCGACCGAGGACACGGGGCAACGCTTCCTGGCCCTCGTCGCCGTGGAGCTGGGACTTGATGCGAAGTTCGTCTTCCCGGCCTACGAGGACGCTTTTTACTATCTGTGGCGCGAGCGCCGTCTACCTGCCAATGTCGATCCTCTGGATTCGCGGCTCGAAGATCCGTTGGAGCGAGCCCGTCTGGCGAAGGTATTCGAGCAGGGCCTCGATGAGGTCATAGGGTACGTGCTGCCGATTGCGCGCAGCGAGCGCGGCGAACAATGGCAGTCGGGATCGTGGTTCCTGCGCAGCGATCGCTGCTATCTCGTACCCGGCGATTCGCCCATCGGCTATCGCCTGCCGCTCGATTCTCAGCCCTGGGCCGCCGCCGGCGACTATCCCTTCCTGCACGCGCCGGATCCGTCGCGCAGCTTCCCGGCCTTAGCTCCGCATGCAGAAATTCGTCGGCAGTTTGGCGAATGCGAGGCCGCGCCGGCACAGCCCACGGCGGCGCGGTCCATGGCGGCGCAGTCCACGCACGCACAGTCCACGCCCGCGCCCGCGCCCGAGCGGCCGCCGTTGCCCAAGGAATCCGCCGCTGGCATTGCGCGCACCTCCCTGTGCGCGCAAGCGCGCAATGGCGTGCTGTACATTTTCATGCCGCCGGTGCGTGAACTCGAACACTACGTCGAACTGGTCGCAGCGGTCGAAGCGGCGGCCGAAGCGCTGGGTCAGCCCGTCATTCTCGAAGGATATGAGCCGCCGCAGGATCCGCGCCTCGAGAACTTCCGCGTCACCCCGGATCCTGGGGTCATCGAGGTCAACATTCATCCGTCGGCCAGCTGGGACGAGCTGGCACAACGGACCACGTTTCTGTACGAAGCGGCGCGCGAGACGCGACTGATGACCGAGAAATTCATGCTGGACGGCCGGCACACCGGCACGGGCGGGGGCAATCATATCGTGATGGGAGGGGCAAGCGCGCCGGACTCTCCATTCCTGCGTCGGCCCGACCTGCTGCGCAGCCTGTTGAGTTACTGGCACAATCATCCCTCGTTGTCGTACCTGTTCTCCGGCTTGTTCATCGGACCCACTTCTCAGGCGCCACGGGTGGATGAGGCACGCAATGATTCGTTATACGAACTGGAGATCGCATTTCGCCAATTCCCCAAAGCGGGCGAGAAAGTCGCACCGTGGGTGGTGGATCGCTTGCTGCGTCATCTGCTCATCGATGTCTCGGGTAATACGCACCGCAGCGAGTTTTGCATAGACAAACTGTATTCGCCCGACGGGCCGACGGGACGGCTCGGGCTGCTCGAGATGCGCGCATTCGAGATGCCGCCGCACGCTCGAATGAGCCTCACGCAGCAGTTGTTATTGCGAGCAATGGTGGCGCGCTTCTGGCGCAAGCCCTATGCGCCAACACGGCTGGTGCGCTGGGGCACTGAGTTGCACGACCGCTTCCTGATGCCTTACTTCGTCGCGGCGGATTTCGCGGACGTGATCGCGGAAATGCGTCAGGAAGGGTTCGTCCTCGAGACCGACTGGTTCGCGCCGCATTTCGAATTCAGGTTTCCGAAGTATGGTGACTTCGCCGTGTGCGGTATTGAGCTCGAGCTGCGACAGGCACTCGAGCCATGGCATGTCATGGGCGAGGAGGGCTCGCCGGGCGGCGCGGTTCGCTATGTGGATTCCTCGGTGGAACGACTGCAAGTCAAAGTGACCGGGCTTGCGCCGGATCGCTATCGGGTCACCTGCAACGGCTACGCGGTACCCTTGCGACCCACGGCAGCGGTGGGAGAATTCGTGAGCGCGGTGCGCTATCGCGCCTGGCAACCCACATCCGCCTTGCACCCGAGTATCCCTGTGAACGCACCGCTGACATTCGATCTGTTCGATTCGTGGATGAATCGCTCACTGGGCGGCTGCCAGTACCATGTCACTCATCCGGGTGGCCTGAGTCACGAGAAATTTCCCGTCAACTCCTTCGAGGCGGAGAGCCGGCGCATGGCGCGCTTTTCCCGAATGGGCCACACGCCTGGGATCATGGTCGCTGCGCCGGCTCCGACAAATGCGGAGTTTCCGTTCACTCTGGATTTGCGCAGAGAAGTGCCTCCGATCGAGGCACGAGGCGAACGACGCCCGCGATGAGCGACGCGCGCCTCGATACGTATCTGAGCGATACGCGACGTTACGACGAACTGGTCGATAGTTCAGGCGGCGTGCGCGAGCACTGGCGGCCGTTGATGGACGCCCTGGCAAGTAACGGCGCCGGCGCCGTGCGGCGCGGGGCCGAATTGGCGCGCCGTTTGATCGTCGAGAACGGCGTGACCTACAATGTGTACGCGGACATCCAAGGGCGCGATCGGCCTTGGGTGCTCGATCCCTTGCCGATCCTGCTGACCGCCGCGGAGTGGCATGAAATCGAGCTCGGGGTCGCGCAGCGGGCGTCGCTGTTCGACGCGCTGCTGACAGATCTCTACGGCGCGCAGCGGCTGCTCGCCGATGGCACGATCCCTGCCGAGCTGCCCTTCGGGCATCCCAACTTTCTTTGGCCCTGCCAGGGCATCACGCCGCCGGGCGGCCGGCGCCTGCACGTGTATGCCGTCGACATCTCGCGCTCCGCGGACGGCCGCTGGTGGGCACTGGCTGACCGCACTCAGACGCCGTCGGGTCCTGGCTATGCGTTGGAGAATCGGCAGATCGTCTCGCGGGTATTCCCGGATTTGCTGGGTGATCTCGGGGTGCGCTCGCTCAACGGATTCTTCGTCGCGCTGAGGGAGAA
>JANYIY010000229.1 GCA_025358615.1 Gammaproteobacteria bacterium
TCTATTTTCTGGAAATGAACGCACGCATTCAGGTAGAGCACCCGGTCACCGAAGCGGTGACCGGGTTCGATCTCATTGCGGAGCAGATTTCGATTGCGAGAGGCGACGGCTTGTCGTTTGCTCAATCTGCTCTCCAATCACGAGGTTGCGCCATCGAATGCCGGATAAACGCCGAGAATCCCGACGACAACTTCGCGCCGAGTCCGGGGATAGCGCGCGACGTGCACTGGCCCAGCGGCGACGGAATTCGCGTTGACACGCACATTGTGCCGGGCTCACGTATTCCGCCCTTCTATGACTCGCTGCTCGGCAAGCTCATCGCTCACGGGCCGGATCGAAAGGCCGCGCTGCAGCGGCTGCAAGCTGCGATCGCCGCCGTGCGTATAACCGGAGTGAAAACCAATCTGTCCTTCCATGCTGCGCTGCTCGCAGATGCGGAATTCCAGGCCGGAGGCGTCGATACGGGCTTTGTGGAACGCTTTCTGGCGCGCAACAGCAAAGTCGCCGAGGTGCTCCATGGCTGAGATAGGCATTGTCGAGACGTCGCTACGCGACGGAAATCAGAGCCTTTGGGCGGCGCTCGGCATCGATACGGCCAACACGTTGAGCATAGCACCGGCCATGGACCGGGTCGGTTTCAAGGCCATCGACTTTACGACATCGACGCACATGGGAGTGGCTGTCCGCTACAAGAAGCAGGACCCCTGGGAGAGAATCCGTCTGATGGCGGCCGCCACGCCGAGGACTCCGCTGCAATTCATGTCGACGGGATTTCGCTTCATCTCGTGGGAGACCGCAGGCCCGGATTTCATGGCGCTTGCATTTCGGGTTCTCGCCCGCAACGGCATCCGCCGCTTTTGTCTCGCGGATCCGATGAATGACGCGGACTCGAACATTGCCTGCGCCGCAATGGTGAAACGCGGCGGCGGCGAATACGTGATCGCCGCGCTGGTATTCACGTTGAGTCCGATACACGACGATGCGCACTACATCGAGAGGGCGCGCAAGCTCGCGGGCTGTGCCGACATTGACGCAATCTACATCAAAGATCCGGGCGGCCTGTTGACGACTCACCGCGCCCGCACGCTCATTCCGGCGGTCAAGGCCGCGATCGGCAGCAAGCCGCTCGAGTTGCACTCGCATTGCACGATTGGGCTGGCCGAGCTCGTTTACATGGACGCGGCGGACTATGGTGTCGGCGTCCTGCAATGTGCATCCGGCGCCGCCGCCGACGGTACTTCGAATCCACCCGCGGAACGGGTGGTGAGTAACTTGCGCGCACTCGGTCACACGGTCCCCATTGACAGCGAGGCGCTCGTTGAAGTCGCCGGCTATTTTACCCAGCTTGCGGCTGCCGAAGGACTGCCGGTAGGAGTGCCGCAGGCTTTCGATGCCGGCTATCTGCGTCACCAGTTGCCGGGCGGCGTCGTCGGCACCATGCGCCGGCATTTGAAGGAGAGCCGTCTGTCGCACCTCGAACATGCCGTGATCGAGGAATTGGCCCGCGTGCGCGAAGAGCTGGGGTGGCCGATTGTCATGACGCCGTTTGCACAAATGGTGCTGACCCAGGCGGTGATGAATGTCACCGGCCGCGAGCGCTATGGCATTATTCCGGACGAAGTCATTCGATATGCCATCGGGCGTTTCGGTAAGCCGAATGTTGCCATCGATGCGGCGGTGATGGACCGCATCGAGTCGTTGCCGCGGACGCGCGAGCTGCGTGTTGAACCGCAGACGGCGCCGGTCGAGGAGTTGCGATGTCGAATAGGCGCGCAACTCTCAGACGAGGAGTTCCTGCTGCGCGCCACCATGCCTGCCGGTCAGGTGGACGCGATGCTGGCCGCGGGTCCTGCGGCGCGCCGTTATGACCCCTCGACCAAACCTTTCATGAGCCTCATCCGTCACCTATCGACGCGGCAGGATCTACAGGAAGTTTCAGTTAAAAAGGCGGCATTCAGCCTCGAACTCAAGCGGCATTCGCGCAACTCGGAGCAGAGCCAGTGACCCAGGCGGACGGACCGCACTCCGGCTCGGCAACGGTGCGGACCGCGAAGGGATTCATGTTCGATCTGGACGGCACTTTGCTGCTCAGCGATCGCAGCCTCGGCGGCTATGAAGTTCTCCCTGGCGCCATCGAGGTGCTCCGCGATCTGCGCCGGCGCGCCGTTCCCTTTGTCGTGCTGACCAACGGTTCTGCTTTTCGGCCGGCGGCGCAAGCGAGCCGATTGAGAAGTATTGGCTTGGAAGTCGAGGATCAGCAGATGCTCACCCCGAGCAGTGTGGCCGCCGATCTCATGGTGCGCGCGCGGATCAAGCGCGTGCTCATTCTAGGTTCCTCCGGAGTGGGTGATGTTCTGGCCGAGGCAGGAATTGAAGTCACCCACCCCGGTTCGACGCAGGCGCTGGACGTTCAGGCGGTGTATGTGGGCTGGCATCCCGAATGCACCATGAAGGACATCGAAGCCGCCTGCAATGCGATCTGGGGCGGCGCGAAACTTTACGTGGCATCCGATGTGCCGTTCTTCGCAACGAAGCACGGACGCACACTGGGGTACTCGTATGCCATCGTGGGCGCAATCCGCCGCCTGACCAAAGCGCGGGCACTCATCACCGGCAAGCCTTCACTGCATGCGCTGCGATTCGTGGCGAAGAAGCTCAATCTGCCGATCCGCGACATTGCAGTCGTGGGTGACGATCCGCTCGTTGAGATAATCATGGCTCAGCGCGGCGGCGCGACTGCGTTAGGCGTCGTCACCGGAATGACGAACATTGATGATTGGGGGCGTCAGCCGGAATTGCAGCGGCCGCACCACGTGCTGACGGACCTTCGCGAAATCCTTACCTGTGGGGTGATGCCGCTCTGTCTCGCGACTTGACTCAAGCCCGTCGCGTGCGCCATCCCTGGTGATAGGACTCGCGGACATCGCGAGCATACGGTACGGGCGAGACCTTGACCCGGACATCGAGTTGCTTGTGCCGCTCCACCGTGCTCTTCTTGGTGCCGCCCCCTTCCTCACCCCAGACCAAAGTGAGTACGTCGCCCACGTTGATTTCGGGATCCACGACGCCTAGCGACAGGCCTGCGCGCTCGTTGTAGCTGTATCCGCCGAACATCGAGTAGCCCACCGTCCGGCCGGCCATCGTTACCTTGTCGTACGAAGATGAGGCGTAATTGGCAATCGGAATATC
>JANYIY010000269.1 GCA_025358615.1 Gammaproteobacteria bacterium
GGCCCCAGCTTGACAGTTTTTCCGGCTTGATCGCTACCACATCCACGAGGTCCGGGCTGAGAAGTGAGTCCCATGCCGCGCGTTCAATACTATGTGTTGTCACCGCACCCTCGCGAATACTGGTTTGCTCGATTTTGTCGAGCAGCTCACGCTCGGTATGCGCACGGTGCTCGACAGCGCCGCGCACGATTTGCGCACTCCCTTGAATCGGCTGCAGGCCAGCGCCGAGGGCGCGATGACGCAGCTTGACGTGGGCTCGGTGGAGCGCCGCGTGCTGGAGCAGGTGTCCACCGAAGTGGACCACATGCGCAGCACCTTGGACGCGCTGCTGCGCATTGCGCTCGCCGAGACCGGCACCGTGGCGAGAGAGCCGGTGGATTTGTCGGAATTGGTCGCGAGCGTGGTGGAGTTGTACGCTCCGGTCAGCGAAGAACGCGGCATCGAATTGCAGAGTTCGGTCGCCGCCGGGGCCGAGGTTCTGGGCAGCCGGCAGCTGCTGGCTCAGGCGCTGGCGAATCTTTTAGACAATGCCATTAAATTTACGCCGGATGGCGGGCATATCCGGGTGCTGCTGCGCGGCTCGGCCGGCGAGCCGGAAGTAATCGTTGAAGACGACGGGCCGGGTATCCCGGCGGATAAGCGCGAAATAGTCCTCGGCCGCCGCGTCCGGCTGGATGAGGCGCGCAAATTTCCCGGATCCGGGCTCGGGCTGTCGCTGGTGGCGGCCGTCACCAAGTTACATGGCGCGCGCCTGGTGCTGGATGATGCCGGTCCGGGTCTGCGGGTATCGCTGAAGTTTTGAAGGAGTGGTTGATGATTAAATTTGGCTTTTTCGCGGCGGGGCTGCTTACGGTGATCGGCTGCGCCTCGGTCCCGGCCACCACGCGGGTGTCGGGCGTCGACTTGCAGTACGTGGATGGCGCAGTTCGACCGCAGGATGACCTGTATCGCCACTTGAACGGCAAATGGCTGGACAGTTTCCAGCTGCCTGCCGATAAGGGCAGCTACGGATCGTTCACTTATATCGACGACACCACGCAGGAACAGCTGCGCAGCATCGTGGAAGCGCTGCAAAGCAGCGTCGCGGGCGCCGCCGATCCCGAGGTGGCGAAAATCACCGATCTGTATATGAGCTTCATGGATGAGGCCAGGCTCGAGACGCTGGGACTTAAGCCGCTGCAGACTGAGTTCGCCGCCATCGACGCCATCTCGGACCGGAGCGAATTTCCGGCGCTGATCGCCCATTTGAACCGAATCGGCGCCGCTGCGCCGTACGATTTCTACATCAATCAGGACGCCAGGGACTCAACTCAATACGCAGTGATCGTGCATCAGAGCGGCTTGGGAATGCCCGATCGAGACTACTATCTCAAGGAGGACGCCAAGCTCAAGGATGCGCGCGCCAAATATCTGGCGTACACGGCCAGGATGATGGGCATGGCGGGCGATGCGCAATCGAATGCTCACGCCGTTGCCATTCTCGAATTGGAAACGGCGCTGGCACAGGCACAATGGACGCGCGTCGAGAACCGCGATCCCATCAAGACCTATAACAAGACCAAGAATGCCGACATGCCGCGGCTGATGCCGGCATACGACTGGCAGCGCTATGTGAACGCCAGCGAAATTGCCGGCAAGGTCGACTCGGTCATCGTCAACCAGCCGAGTTATTTCACCAGCATCGACAAGCTGTTTACTGCAACACCATTGCCGGTCTGGAAAGCCTATTTCAAGTGGCATGTGCTGAGCGCCGCAGCGCCGTATTTGTCGAAGTCCTTCGTCGACGAGCGATTTGCCTTTGTCGGCACCGTGCTCAGCGGCATTCCGGAGAACCGCCCGCGCTGGAAGCGCGGCATGGCGCTGCTCGACAATTCCATGGGCGAGGCATTGGGCAAACGCTATGTGGAAAAGTTCTTCCCGCCGCAGAACAAGGCGCGCATGCAAGCCCTGGTTCGAACCCTGCTCGATGCCTACCGCCAAGACATCGATGCGCTGGACTGGATGAGCCCTGAAACCAAGCAAGGAGCCCAAGCCAAGCTCGCCAAACTGGTGACCAAGATCGGCTATCCGGACACTTGGCGCGACTACGGCGCGCTGCAGATTTCACGCGAGGATCTGTGGGGTAATGTGCTGCGCGCCAACGAATTTGAGTACCGGCGCAATCTCGCAAAATTGGGCAAGCCCGTCGATCGCAGCGAATGGGGCATGACACTGCAAACCGTCAATGCCTACTACAACCCGTTGCTGAACGAGATCGTGTTCCCGGCTGCGATCCTGCAGCCGCCGTTTTTCAACGTACTGGCCGATGATGCGGTCAACTATGGCGGAATCGTCGCCGTCATCGGTCACGAAGTGAGCCATGGCTTCGATGACCAGGGCAGTCAGTATGACGCCGACGGCAACCTGCACGACTGGTTCACCAAGGAGAACCACGACAAGTTCAAGGCCAAGACACGCGCGTTGATAGCGCAGTACAACGCCTACGAGCCGGTCCCTGGGTATCACGTTAACGGTGAATTGACACTGGGCGAGAACATCGGCGACAACTCGGGACTCGCCATGGCCTACAAGGCCTATCGGATGTCCTTGGCGGGCAAGGCGGCACCCGTCATTGACGGATTGAGCGGAGATCAGAGGCTGTTCATGGGCTGGGTGCAGGTGTGGCGCGGTAAGGAGCGCGAGGCCGAGGCGATTCAACGGATCAAGACCGACCCGCACTCACCGTCGGCGGTGCGCGGCAGCGCGCCGGTGGTCAATCAGCCCGGATTCTACGAGGCATTCGGCGTCAAAGCCGGGGACAAGATGTACTTGGCGCCGCAGGCGCGCGTGAGTATCTGGTAGGACGGAAGCGTCAATTTATCGGCGGGCGCCGGCTTAAGGGATTCCGGTGAATCCCTTGGCGGCGACGTAAATCACTGAATTATCTGCGTAAAGTTCATTAGAAAGGTTCTGGCATAGAACTTGCTCGATTCCGCGTGCGGCATGTGACCGCACTAGGAATTACCCATGGCTGATGCCACCGACGATGCACCTCCCCCGCCGCCGAAAAAATCCGGCGGCGGTACTCTTGTCAACGGGATCGGCATTTTCGTGCTGACCCTCATCGCCGTCGTGGCCGGCGGCTTCATCAACGCAAAGCTGCACCCGCTGCCCGATATGCAATTGGACAAGGACGGCAGGATCAAGGCCATCGTTCCCGTGGCTGCCGGAGCCCACGGCGAAGAAGGTGGCGGGGGCAAGGCGGCAGCGGTCTACTATGCAATCGATCCGCCGCTGGTGGTGAATTTTGAAGACGGCTCCGCGGTGCGCTTCCTGCAAATCACCATGGAAGTGATGGCTCACGATCAGAAGGCCATCGAGAGCGTGCAGAAGAACATCCCGTTGATCCGCAACAATCTGCTGCTGGTGATGAGCAATCGCAATTATCAAGCGCTGATGTCGCGCGAAGGCAAGGAGAAGCTGCGCGCGGAGGCGCTGGCCGAGTTGCGCGCCGTACAGAAGAAGGCAGGCGGGCCGGACGTGGATGACCTGCTGTTCACCAGTTTCGTGGTGCAGTAATGGCGGAAGATAAAGCGCGCGCCGCGATTTCGGAAGAAGAGGTGTCGGCGCTGCTCGAAAAGAATGAGCCGGGTGCGGTGCGGCCTTACGACTTCACGGCCCAGCGCATCAACCGCATGCAGCTGCCGCTGCTGGAGGTGGTGAGCAAGAGCTTCGCGGAGCGCGCCGGCGCATCGTTATCCGCGCTGCTCGGCCGTGATGCCAGCATGCAGTTCACTGCGCTGGAATCGGCAAAGTGCGCGGACCTGCAGGCCGCATTGCCGGTGCCGGCGAGCCTTGCCGTGGTACGGCTCAAACCGCTGCCGGGCTTCGCCTTTGTCAGTGTCGAGCCGGCCCTGCTATTGGCGCTGCTGGATGGCTTCTTCGGCGGATCGGGCCGAGCCACCACGGATCCTCAGGCAGCGGTCGCCCCGGCGGCACAGCGCTTTCTCGCGCTCATGCTGCGCAGCATTGCGGCGGACTTGAACGCGGCGTGGGCGCCGGTGACAGCGGTGGAGTTCGATCTGGTCAAACAGGAGACCAATCCGCGCTTGGTGCAGTTGGGCGCGCCGCAGGAATCTGTCCTGGTCCTCAAATTTACCGTGGAATTCGGCGCTCGCAGCGGCCGCATCGATTGGCTGCTGCCCGCAGCGTTGCTGGCGCCGGTGCGCGAGACGCTGGCCGCGGACGGCAGCCAGACGGCGCTGCGCAAGCAAGAGGCGTGGGGACCGTCCATCACTGCGGCACTGCAAGGCGCCGAAGTCGATACCCGCGCCATTCTTGCCCAGGCGCAAATCAGTTTGCGCGAGCTGGTGCGCTTGTCGCCAGGCGACATCATTCCGATCGAGGCGCCGCAGCAGGTGATGTTGTACGCGGGCGATGTGCCGCTGTACCGCGGCCGATTCGGCGTCTCGCAAGGACGCAATGCACTCAAGATCATTTCAGGAGCCTCCCTATGAGCACGCCCGATCCGAAAAATGCCCCTGTTGCGCGTGCGCAATTCGGCGATCTGGGCCCGAATGCTGCCGCCGCGGGCGGCCAGGAAATTAACCTGAATCTGATCCTCGACGTGGCAGTCACGCTGGCCCTGGAAGTCGGTCGCGCCCGCATGCCGGTGCGCGAGCTGCTGCAGCTGGCGCCCGGCGCCGTGGTCGAACTCGATCGCATGGCGGGCGAGCCGCTCGACGTGCTGGTGAACGGCGTGCGCATAGCGCGCGGTGAAGTGGTGGTGATCAATGAGAAATTCGGCATCAGGCTGACGGATGTGGTGAGCGCGACCGAAAGGATGGAGCACGTCAAGTGACGGGGCTCGCTCAACCCGCCTCGCCTCTGTCGGTGGGCAGTCTGGCGCAGCTGACTTTGAGTCTCATGGCCATCGTCGCGCTGATCTTGGCCATCAGCTGGGCGCTGAAGAGGCTCAAGCTGGCCCGGCCGCGCGGCTCAGGGGAAATCGCCGTGATCGATGAACTCAGCGTCGGCCCGAGAGATCGCATCGTGTTGCTTCGAGTCGGCGAATCGCAGGTACTGGTGGGTGTCGGCGCCGCGGGGCTGGTGCCCCTTGCCCCGCTGGCGATTCCCATCACGCTCAAAGGGGGCACGCCGGCGCCGGCGTTCGCCGACCGCATGCGCGAACTGATGAAGCGGCCGGGTGTGTCCACACCGGGTGGTTCCACATAATGAGCCGGGTCTCGCACCGCTCATCGCTGCCGGCCATCGGGGCACTGGCGCTGTTGCTGTTGGCAGTGCTGCTGCCGGCGCACGCGGCGCTGGCGCAAAGTGCGCTACCGGCCATCGCCATCAAAACCGCCGCCGATGGCGCACAGACCTACTCGCTCACCTTCCAAGTACTGATTCTAATGACGGTGCTGACGCTGCTGCCGGCGATTCTGCTGGCAATGACGGCGTTCACGCGCATCATCATCGTGCTGTCGATTCTGCGTCAGGCGCTCGGCATGGCGACTACGCCATCGAACCAGATCCTGACCGGGCTCGCGCTATTCATGACTTTCTTCGTCATGAGCTCGGCCATCGACCAATCGTATGCAAACGGCATCAAACCGTATCTGGACGGTCAATTGGCGGGTGAGATCGCCATCGATCGGACGTTGCAGCCGCTGAAGAAATTCATGCTGGCGCAGACCCGCGAAAACGACTTGCAATTGTTCACGAAGCTCTCGGGCAGGACGCAATTCGCGACCCCGGATGATGTGCCGATGAGCGTCCTGATTCCGACTTTCATGACCAGCGAACTGAAAACCGCGTTTCAGATCGGTTTCATGGTGTTCATTCCCTTCCTGGTGATCGATTTGGTGGTGGCCAGCGTGCTGATGTCCTTGGGCATGATGATGCTGTCCCCGGTGCTGGTGTCGCTGCCGTTCAAGATCATGCTGTTCGTGGTGGTGGATGGCTGGACGCTGCTGATGGGCACGCTGGCCTCGAGCTTTCATCAATGACTCCCGAAAACGTCATGGAGTTGGCGCACCGCATGCTGCTGGTGACTTCGATGATCGCCGCGCCGCTGCTGTTGATTGCGCTGATCGCGGGTCTGGTGATCGGCATGCTGCAGGCGGCCACGCAGATCAACGAATCGACCTTGAGCTTCATTCCCAAGCTGCTGTTGCTGGTGCTCACCCTGTTCGTGACCGGCCCTTGGATCCTACGGGTGCTGACCGATTTCACGCGCGACCTGTACACCAGCATTCCTACCGTGATCGGCTAGGGCGCACGTGCAGCCGTTGACTCTCAATGCCGCCGATGTCTCGCAGTGGGTCAGCCGGCTCTGGTGGCCGATGTTGCGGGTGGCCGGTTTCGTGCTCGCGGCGCCGGTGGCCAGCGAAACCGTCATACCGACCTTCGTCAAGATCGTCATGTCGCTGTCGCTGGCTTTCCTGATGGCGCCGCTGGTGCAGATGCCAGCGACTTTGTCGATTTTCTCAGGCGCCGGCATGCTGGCGGCCGTGCAGGAAATCCTGATCGGCGTCGCCATCGGCATGGTGGTGCAGCTGACCTTCGAGGCGTTGACCTTCGCCGGTCAGACCATCTCCCTCACCATGGGCCTGGGATTTGCGACCCTGGTCGACCCGCAACGCGGCGCCAATACGACGGTGCTCGGTCAGATGTTCATGATATTCGGCATCCTCACCTATCTTGCGATCAACGGGCACCTGGTACTGCTCGGCGCATTGGCGGAAAGCTTTCAAACCCTGCCGATCGGCGCTGCGCACATCGACAGAAACTTCTTCCTGTCGGTGGCTGTGTGGGGCGCCCGGGTATTCGAGTCCGGACTGCTGATCGCGCTGCCCGCGGTCATTGCGTTGGTGATCGTCAATCTGGCGCTCGGAGTGGTAACGCGCGCGGCGCCGCAATTGAATCTGTTCGGTATCGGTTTCACGATCACTCTGATGTGCGGGTTCTTCGTGCTGCTGGTCGGCCTCGACGGCATCATGGCCGGCATATTAAGCCTCATCAACAGCGCGCTCAACGCGGTCGCCGACCTGGTGCGCGCGCCGGCGGGTGCGCACTGATGGCCGCCGAAGCCGAAACCGGCGGCGAACGCACCGAAGAACCTTCGCAAAAACGCCTGCAGGATGCGCGCGAGCGCGGTCAGGTGCCGCGCTCGCGCGAACTGACCAACTTCGCCACCATGATCGGCGGCAGCGCGACGCTAATGGCGGTCGGCGGCACGCTGGCCACACGCCTGTCGCAGATGATGCGCCACGGCCTCAACATCGATGCGCAGGCGCTGCGGGATCCTGACGCCATGTTCACCGCACTGGGCGAAGCCTGCTCCAGCGCGCTCACCGTGTTGCTGCCGTTATTCGCCGTCCTGATCGGCCTGGTGCTGCTGGCATCGCTGCTGCTCGGGGGCTGGAATTTCAGTGCGCGCGCCCTGGCTCCGGATTTTACCCGCATGAGTCCGCTTGCCGGATTGAAGCGGCTGTTCGGCCTGCGCGGCGCTTCTGAACTCGGCAAGGCCCTATTGAAGTGCGCGATGGTCGGCGGCGTATGCGCAGCCATCGTGTCCTGGACATTCCGCGACGTAATGGCACTCGCACACATGGAACCGCGCGCCGCAATCGGCCGCGGCGCCGGATTGGTGGCCTGGGCGTTCGTCTGGCTGTGCGCGTCGCTGGCGCTGGTCGCCATAGTCGACGTGCCCCTGCAGCTGTTTCAGTTCAAACGCATGCTGCGCATGACACGCCAGGAGCTGCGCGACGAGGCCAAGGAATCCGACGGCCGCCCGGAGACCAAGCAACGCATCCGTCAAATGCAGCAGACGCTGGCCCGCCGCCGCATGATGCACAAAGTGCCCACGGCCGACGTGGTGATCGTCAACCCGACGCACTTTGCCGTGGCGCTCAAGTACGACGCGAATAAAATGCGCGCGCCGCGCGTGCTCGCCAAGGGCGTCGATCTGGTGGCGCAGAACATTCGGCGCATCGCCGAGGAACACCGCGTGCCGGTGTTCGACTCGCCGAAATTGGCGCGCGCTCTGTATCGCTCGACCGATCTGAACAAGGAAATCCCGGCCGGCCTGTATGCGGCGGTGGCACAGGTTCTGTCGTACATCTTTAGGATACGTACCTTGAATCCGACCGTCGCCGCACGCGTGGTGCGGCCGAACCCGCAGGTTAGCAGCGAGTTCGACGACACATGAACGCGCGCGCCACGGTAGCGACCTGCGGCGATTTTGCCCGCACCGGCTTGGGAGTGCCGCTTCTGGTCATGGCGGTCCTCGCCATGATGGTGCTGCCGTTGCCGGCGTTCCTGCTGGATATTTTCTTCACCTTCAATATTTCGCTGTCGATCATGATCCTGCTGGCCGTGATCTACGTGCGGCGGGCGCTCGAATTCGCGACCTTCCCGACCGTGTTGTTGGGCGCCACGCTGCTGCGTCTCGGCCTCAACGTCGCCTCGACCCGCATCGTGCTGATCAACGGCCACACCGGATCGCATGCGGCGGGCCACGTCATCGCGGCCTTCGGCGAGTTCGTGGTCGGCGGCAACTACGCGGTGGGCATGGTGGTGTTCACGGTGCTGGTGATCATCAATTTCGTCGTGATCACCAAGGGCGCGGGCCGAATCTCGGAAGTCAGCGCGCGCTTTACCTTGGATGCGATGCCCGGCCGCCAGATGGCGATCGACGCGGATTTGAACGCCGGCATCATCACCCAGGCCGAGGCCATCGTGCGCCGCCAGGAGGTTCGCGAGGAAGCGGACTTCTACGGCGCCATGGACGGTGCCAGCAAATTCGTGCGCGGCGATGCCATCGCCGGCATCTTGATCGTGTTCATCAACTTATTCGGCGGCACCATCATCGGCGCGGCCCAACATGGCATGTCGCTCGCCGACGCGGGACGCACCTATGCGCTGCTGACGATCGGCGACGGATTGGTGGCGCAGATCCCGGCGCTGCTGTTGTCGGTCGCGGTGGCCATCCTGGTGACGCGCGTATCGCGCCCGCATGACATGAGCCAGCAGATCATGGTGCAGGTCTTGGGTCAGCCCAAGGCACTGGGCGTCACCAGCGGCATCCTGACGCTGCTCGGCATCATTCCGGGAATGCCGAATTTCGTGTTCTTGAGCATGGCGGCCGTGTGCGCCGCCGGCGCCTATTTTCTGAGTAAGCGCAAGGCCTCCGACAAAGTGGCCGCGGCCGCCCCGGCCGCCGCGGCGGCGGTCCCGTCCGAGCAAAGGGAGTTGTCCTGGGACGACGTCGAGACGGTGGATCTGATCGGGCTCGAAGTCGGCTATCGGCTCATTCCGCTCGTGGACCGCAATCAGGGCGGCGAATTGATGGGGCGCATCAAGGGCGTGCGCAAGAAGCTGTCCGAGGAACTCGGCTTCCTGGTGCAAGCCGTACACATTCGCGACAACTTGGAACTGGGGCCGAACTCGTATCGCATCACCATTCTGGGCGCAGCGGTGGGCGAGTCCGAAGTCTTCCCCGACCGCGAGCTCGCGATCAATCCGGGGCAGGTCTCCGGTACGGTGCCGGGTAGCGCCACCAAGGATCCGGCCTTCGGCTTGGAAGCGGTCTGGGTCGATAAGTCGCGGCGCGAGCAGGCGCAGGGTCTCGGCTACACAGTGGTGGACGCCAGCAGCGTCATCGCCACTCATCTGAGCCACTTATTGCAATCCCATGCGCACGAGTTGCTGGGCCATGAGGAAGTTCAGCAATTGCTCACTCGCCTGGGCAAGAGCGCGCCGAAGCTGATCGAGGACTTGGTACCGAAGCTGCTGCCGATGAGCGTGGTCGTCAAAGTGCTGCAGTACCTGCTGCTGGAGCGCGTGCCGATCCGCAATCTGCGTACCATCTGCGAGACGCTGGCGGAGCTGGCGCCGAAAACTCAGGATCCCGTGGCGCTGGTGGCAGCGGTTCGGGTCGCGCTGGGCCGCAGCATCGTGCAGAACATCGGCGGCCTGCGGCAGGAGCTGCCTGTCATCACCCTGGACGCAGCGCTCGAGCAAGTGCTGCAGGACTCGATGGCGGGCGGTGGCGATGCTTCGCCCGGTTTCGAGCCGGGCCTTGCCGACAGAATCCAGACCGCGCTGGCGGACAGCACGCGGCGCCAGGAAGCGGCGGGCGAGCCCGCAGTGCTGCTGGTCGCGCCGAAGATTCGGCCTTGGATCGCACGCCTGATGCGCCATTCGACGCCGTCGCTCGCGGTGCTGGCCTACAACGAGATACCTGAAAATCGCCGCATCCGGGTGATTGCCGCGGTTGGACGTTAGGCTCCTGATTGCTTGATTCATGGAGGTTGAGATGAAGATAAAACGCTACACCGCCGCCAGCATGCGCGCTGCTCTAGCCCAAGTCCGGGCGGAGCAGGGGCCCGATGCCGTCATTCTCTCCAGTCGCCGCGGTGATGAGGGGATCGAGGTGATCGCCGCCGTCGACTACGACGAGGCCTTGTTCACCGAGGCCAATCGACAGCGCACTCAGCCGCCGGTGAACACAGTCCAGCCGGCGGCAGCAAGCTCGCCACCCGCGCCGGCGTCGGCACTCGACCGTGCGGCGCCGCTGGTATCTGCGGCAGCGGCCGCTCGTGTCGCAGCGCCGAATTTCGCGGGACCAGTCACTCGCACGGCAGCGCCAACAACCGCGGCTGCGGCCATGCCGGTGCGCATGACACCGGCTACACGCGGCGCGGATCCGGGATACGGCGCGATGCAGCGCGAATTGCAGGATCTACGTCAAATGCTCGAGAGCGGCCTCGCCGGCATGACGTGGAATGACAAGCGTTTGCGTGAGCCCTTGCAGGCGCGGGTGCTCGAGGAACTATCGGCGATGGATATAGCGCCTGACGTGGCCATGGCGCTCGCGGCGCACGCGCCACGGCGCACCAGCTTAAAAAATCCCTCGCACATTCCGCTGGCGTTGCTGGTCAAGCACCTGCCGGTGGTCGATGACCTTGCCGGAGTGAGCGGCGGCGTGATGGCGATCGTCGGCCCGACCGGGGCGGGCAAGACCACGACCATTGCCAAGCTGGCGGCACGCTGGTGCATGCGGCACGGCAGTCAGGATCTGGCACTGGTCAGCACCGACGGCTATCGAATCGGCGCCCGCGATCAGCTCATGACCTACGCCCGCATCCTCGGCGCGCCGCTGCATGCGGCGAACAGCGGCCGGGATCTAGCGCGAGTGTTGGATCGGCTCAAATCGAAGAAACTGGTGTTGATCGACACGGCCGGCATGGGACCGCGCGACGCACGGCTCGCAGAGCAGCTGGCGGCGCTGCAACTCGGCGCCGCGCGCGCACGGGTTTTGCTGGCGCTGCCGGCGCAGGGCGAAGGCCATGCGCTTGACGAAATCGTGCGCGCCTTCGCGCCCGTGACTCCGGTTGCCTGCATTCTGACCAAGGTGGATGAGGCCGCGAGCTTGGGCGGCGTGATTTCCGCGACCCTGCGTCACCGACTAAAAATAGCCTATGTTTGCGACGGACAACGGGTGCCGGAGGATATGCATGCTGCCCACCGCCGCCGGGTTTGGCTGGTGCGTATGGCAATGGCATTGAGGGAGGGCAGGCCGGCGCTGCGCGACGAAGCCTACTACGTGCGTAATTTCGGTCGAGCGCCCGCCCATGCGTGAAACCCGACTTTCGCCGGCGCACGCTGAAACGCTGGCCGAACTGAACGCCTCGCGGCCGGTCAAGGTGATCGCCGTCACCGGCGGCAAGGGAGGAGTGGGCAAGACCACGGTCTCCGCCAATCTGGCGGTGTCGATTGCCGCGCAGGGCCGCGACGTGATGTTGCTGGACGCCGACTTGGGCCTCGCCAACGTCGACGTGGTCTTAGGCCTTCATACCCGATTTCACTTAGGTCATGTGATCAAGGGGGAATGCTGTCTGGAGGACGCCATCGTCACCGGGCCGCACGGCCTGCAAATCGTGCCGGCGGCGTCCGGCATGAAGCACATGGTGAACCTGTCGGAAGCCGAGCAGGCCGGCATCATTCGCGCATTCAGCGACTTGTATCACCGGGTCGAGGTTCTGGTGGTGGACACGGCGGCGGGACTACATGACAGCGTCACCACCTTCAGCCAGGCGGCGCATCACGTGCTCGTGGTGGTTTGCGATGAGCCTGCGTCCATCACCGACGCCTATGCGCTGATCAAGGTGTTGAGCCGCGAACACGGCGTGCAGCGCTTCCAGATTCTGGCGAATCAGACCCGCCGCTCGGGCGAGGGTCCCGATCTGTTCCAAAAAATTGCGCGCGTCTGTGACCGATTTCTCAATGTGGCACTGGAGTTTGCAGGTTCCGTACCGTTTGACGATTACCTACGGCGTGCAGTGCAGCGCCAGACGGCCGTCGTGGATGCGTACCCTGCGTCTATTTCATCCATTGCCCTTAAGAATCTGGCATTGAAAGCCGATAAGTGGTCTGTGCCCCAAGGGGCGCGAGGTCACCTTGAGTTCTTTGTCGAACGCATGGTAGGGGCCGGGATCGGCTCTTCGACGATATTGCAATGAGAGCAAGCACACAGTACTCGAACACACAGAAACGCGGCACAAAACCGATTGCGGACGATGACGTCCCGGTCGATCAAGTGCCGCAGCAAGAATTGGTTCTAAGACACGCCGACCTGGTCAAGCGCATTGCCTACCACCTGGTCAGCCGGATGCCGCCGAATGTGGAGGTGGACGACCTGATTCAGTCCGGAATGATCGGCTTGCTGGACGCCGCCAAGCACTATTCTCCCACCAAGGGCGCCAATTTCGAGACCTATGCGGGGATTCGGATTCGCGGCGCCATGCTCGACGAAGTGCGCAAGTCGGATTGGACTCCGCGTTCGGTACATCGAAACATGCGCGAGATGGCGGATGTGGTGCGCAAGATCGAAAACGCCAAGGGACAGGACGCGACTCCCGTCGACATCGCCCAGGGCTTGGGCGTCTCCATCGAGGAGTACCACAAGCTGGTCCAGGATGCGGCCAGCTGCCGGCTGTTCAGCTTTGACCAAATGGGAACGAGTGAAGATGAATCGAGCCCCGCCGATCACGCCCGCGACGAGCAACCGGGTCCCTTCGATCACATCGAGCACGCCGGCTTCCGCGATGCGCTGAGCGTCGCGATCAGCGGTTTGCCCAAGTGCGAAAAAATGGTGCTGTCACTGTATTACGACGACGACATGAATTTGCGCGAGATCGGCGAGGTGCTGGAAGTCTCGGAATCGCGGGTCTGCCAGATTCACGGTCAAGCATTGGTGCGCCTGCGCGCCCGTCTCTCCGAGTGGCTGCAGCCGAACTAGACCATGGATATCTTAAGTCTTATCGGTGTTGTGCTCGGGTTGATCGCCATCATCGGTGGCGCCATATTGAAAGGCAGCAGCGCCGGTGCCCTGGTCGGCAGCGCGGCGTTCGTCATCGTGGTGGTGGGAACATTTGCGGCAAGCCTGGTGCAGACGCCGCTGGCGACTTTCTTGCGGGCCTGGAAAATCGTCTCCTGGGTGTTCAAGCCGCCCGCGAGCAATCCGGGCGCGATGATCGAGAAGATCGTGGAGTGGAGCAACATCGCCCGCAAGCAGGGGTTGCTGGGGCTGGAGTCCGCGGTAGAGGCGGAAAAGGACGATTTCTTGAAAAAAGGCCTGCAATCGCTGGTTGACGGCGGTGAGCCCGATGCCATTCGTTCCAGCATGGAAATCGAATTGGACACCATGGAACATTTCGACACGCAGGCCGCCAAAGTTTTCGAAGCCATGGGCGTCTATTCACCCACGCTCGGCATCATCGGCGCGGTCATGGGATTGATGGCGGTGATGCAGAATCTCAATGACCCGTCGAAGCTCGGCCACGGCATCGCGGCCGCCTTCATTGCGACCATTTACGGCATCGCGTTCGCCAACCTGCTGTTCCTGCCCATGGGCAATAAGTTGAAGTCGGTGATCCACGGCCAATCGCAGGTACGCACCATGGTGATCGAAGGCATCATCGCCATCGCGCAGGGCGAGAATCCACGCAACATCGAGTCGAAATTGCAAGGGTATTTCCACCACTGATAGGACGACATGGCCCGCAAGAAAAAGCACGAAGAGCATGTGAACGCGGAAGCCTGGGCGATTCCCTATGGCGACCTCGTGACCCTGCTGTTCGCGTTGTTCACCGTCATGTATGCCATGTCGTCGGTCAACGAAGGCAAATTCCGTGTGCTGTCCGATTCCATGATCGCGGCCTTCAACGGGGCGCCGAAGAGCATGCGGCCGGTGAACATGGGAGAAAAGGAGCCGGGCAAGGGCGGCGAGAAGCCGCTTGCCGGCATCACGCCGATGACACTGATCAAGATCAATCAGAAAACCACGTCCGACGGTCAACTCACGCCCCGCGATCCGACCAAAACCGAATCCTTGAGCTCGAGGGATCTTGCGGGCGCCTTGATTCGCATGCAACGCCAGGTACAGGACGCCATGCAGTCGCTGATCGATGCCAAGCTGGTGACGGTACGCCGCGAAAACATGTGGCTGGAAATCGAGATCAATGCGGACATTTTATTTCCGAGCGGCGCGGGAGAATTCGCGCCGGTCGCCGAACCGGTGCTCGACAAACTGGCGGAAGTTTTAAAGCCCTTCCCCAATCCGATCCGCGTCGAAGGCCATACCGACGACAGGCCGATCAAGACCTCGGCATTCCCGTCCAACTGGGAGCTGTCGGCGGCGCGCGCCGCCAGTGTGGTGCATCAATTCATGCGGCAGGGCATCGATCCGCTGCGCCTCGAGATAGTCGGCTTCGGCGAGTTTCATCCTCGCCAGGCGAATAGCACGCTGGAGGGGCGCAATGCGAATCGGCGTGTCGTCGTCTTCGTGCTGGAGCAGGTGTCGCCGGGCGCGCCGATGACGACGATTGCCGATGAGCATACGCCGGGCGCCACCGCGAACGGTGTCGAG
>JANYIY010000315.1 GCA_025358615.1 Gammaproteobacteria bacterium
TATCAGCAACGCACCGACCTGATGAGCGCGGAAGACGTGGCCGAAGCCGTCAAAGGTATTCGCGAGGACGTGGTCGCCCAATTGGTCGACCAATATGTACCGGGTGGTGCACCCGAAGAGCAGTGGGATGCGCCGGCCTTAAGTCAAGCCATCGAGCGGGATTTTGGTCCCGCGCTGCCGATCGAAGCTTGGGTGAAGGGCGCGGAGGCCGGCGACGGCTCGGAGTTGCGCCATAAGATCGTCAGCGCCCTCGAAGCGGCCTATGTCCAAAAAGAGACCAGCGTCGGTGTGCAGGTCATGCGCTACATCGAAAAGGAAGTGATGCTGCGCACCCTCGATCAGCACTGGCGCGAGCACCTCGCCGCCATGGATTACATGCGGCAGGGTATTTTCCTGCGCAGCTACGCGCAGAAGAACCCGAAACAGGAATACAAGCGCGAGGCGTTCGAATTGTTTTCCGCCATGTTGGATAGGATCAAATTCGACACGGTAACCACGGTCTCCAAGATCCAGGTCCGCAGTCAGGCCGAAATAGAACGCGAAGAACTCGAGCGGCAGCAGCGGCTGGCGCGGGCGCTGCACGCCCAGCATGCCGAAGCCGTCTCGCCGATCCAGGCCATGCCGAACCCCAACGACGCGGGCGCCGGCGGCGGCTCCGGCGGCAATGTCATGCAAATGGATCCGCGTTCAGATGTGTCGGGGGCCGCTCCCTTCGTGCGGCAGATACCCAAGGTGGGACGCAACGAACCCTGTCCCTGCGGCTCCGGCCGCAAGTACAAGCACTGTCACGGCACGTTGCAGCAAGCGAGCGGTTGAGCCGCAACGAATCCGGCCCGGTGGTTCACGTCGTCGCCGCCGCGGTGATCGACGCCGCGGGCCGCGTGCTGATTGCGCAACGGCCTGCGGGCAAGCACCTGGCGGGCGGTTGGGAGTTCCCCGGGGGCAAGCTCGAGCCGGGTGAGGAACGCGCGGTAGGACTGGCGCGCGAACTGCGCGAAGAACTCGGAATCACCATCGCCACGCCGCGGCCGCTCATTCGCGTACAACACGCCTACCCGTCTCGGGTGGTGTTGCTCGATATGTGGGTGGTGAAGCGTTACGCCGGCGAACCGCAAGGACTGGACGGCCAGGCATTGCGCTGGTGTCCTCAGGAGGAGTTGCCCAGTGCGAACTTACTGCCCGCGGATAAACCTATCGTGGCGGCGCTACGATTGCCGGAGCGTCTGACGGAGGAATCTACGGTTGACTACGCGATTGGCCTGGGTTCGAGGGCTGCGCATCCCGATTCGCGGCTTCAAGGAGCTTTTTGCGACAACGCCGAACAAGCCTTCGCTCAAGCATCGGCCGGTGCGGATTTTCTGGTGCTGCGATTGCCGCTCGCGATCGGCGAGCTCGAGGCGCTTTGTCGATCGGTCTCCGTGCCGGTCTACGCTCGGCAGATCGCGCCCGAGTCGGCGTGGGCGATCGGGGCCAGCGGCGTCAACGAAATAAGTGGATAAACGCGCGGGCATTCGAGATGTGAGGTTGCGAGTCTTCGCGCTTTACTATTCGGATGGCAGCTTACCGTCGCTCAGTTCTCTAAGGTCGCAATTTGCGACCTTAGACAAAGGCCGCGGCCAACTTCCCCGACGATTTCATGCTCCACCTGACCCGCGCAGAGACCCAAGCCTTGAACCGGTCACAAATTGTGACCGGTTCCCAAAAACACCGCAATCCGCGATTTCCGCCATACGCATTCACAGAACATGGTGCGATCATGGCGGCCTCCATCCTCAACAGGGTAACCATGACGTCGAAAGGCTTGTCCAGCTCTGGGCGCCAGCGAAGTAAGCGAGTACACGCATAAGGAAAAAACACACAATTGTGTTAAATCTAACACTGAGTAGTGTTAAACCTTGGTCACAGGTTTTCGTCGAAGAATCGTTTGATCGTCGCGTATGCATGCCGCCCGTCGTGCTGCCGTGTGAGGCCGTGCTTGGCGCCGGGGTAGACCATGACGTCGAAGGGCTTGCCCAGGTCCTGTAGCTTGCGGAACAGCTTGGTGCTGTGCAGGAACAGCACATTGTCATCGGCCATTCCGTGCATGACCAACAGCCTGCCTTTCAAGTCCTGAGCATAGGGCAGTACCGAACTCGCGGCATACCCGGCGGCATTGTCTTGGGGTCGATCGAGGTAGCGTTCAGTGTAGTGAGTGTCGTAAAGGGTCCAGTCCGTTACCGGCGCGCCCGCAACGCCGGCGCGAAACACCTCCGGAGCCTTGAACATCAACATGAGCGCCATGTAGCCGCCGTAGCTCCAACCCCACACTCCGACGCGCGCGGGATCCACGAACTCTTGGGAGCCGAGCCAGCGCGCGCCCTGCACCTGGTCCACTACTTCGACGTCGCCCAGTTTGCCGTGGATGGGCGCTTGAAATGCCTTGCCGCGGAAGGCGGTACCGTGGTTGTCGAGTTGAAAAACCACATAGCCCGCACGCGTCAGAATTTGCGTGAAAGAGGCGCCGGTCCAATTATCGAGAACTCTTTGAACGCCGGGGCCGCCGTAGACATCCACGATGGCCGGGTAGCGCTTGGCCGGATCGAAGTGCAGGGGCTTGTAGAGCCGGTAGTACAGAGTTTGGCCGTCGGTGGCCGTGAGCGTGCCGATCTCGGGCACAGAATTGTCCGCAAGGTAGGGCGCATCGGGGTGCTGCGCGTCCAGGCGATTCGCCTGCAGCATCGACAGGTTGTTTCCGTCGGCAGCATGCAATGTGACCTGCGGCGGCTGGCTGCGGCTGGTGAAGTTATCGACATAGAAGTCGGCGTTGGGCGACAGGGTGATGTCGTGCAGGCCGTCTTCTCGCGAGATTCGGCTGATCTCATGCGGATCCTGGGTGTCCAATGAGCTGCGGTAGAGGTGCCGCTGCGTGGGACTTTTCTCGGTTGCCGTGAAATAGACCAGCCGATTCTTCTCGTCGACGCCCTTGATGGCGCGAGTCCGGAAATCATCCACATTCCATTCGCCGGCCGTGAGCCGTCTCAGCAAATGCCCTTCGTCATCGTACAAATACAGGTGTTGATAGCCGTCGCGGCTCGACGACCAAATGAATTCGCGCGAACCCTTGAGAAAAGTAAGCTCGTGGTGCAGATCGATCCAGGTGTTGCTGGTTTCGGCAAGCACGACGCGAGTCCTGCCGGTGTCGATATCGGCGAACAACAAGTCAAGCCTGCGCTGATCGCGGCTTTGCCGCTGAATCGCCAGGGTCTTGCCATCCGGCAGCCAGTTGACACGCGCAAGGTAGATGTCGGTCTCCTCGCCCAAATCGATCCAGGTGACCGCTGCGCTTTGCACCTCAACCACGCCTAAGCGTACGGTGACGTTGGGGCCGCCGGCGGCCGGATAGCGCTGCGCAAACGTCGCGACATTGTCGGCCGCGATTTCAAAGCGCTCGGTCACCTTGACGGGACTCTCGTCAACCCGCGCGAAGGCGATGTGCGCATCGTCAGGTGCCCACCAATAGCCGGTGGTTCGATCCATTTCTTCCTGCGCGACGAACTCGGCCATGCCGTTCTTGATGGTGCCGCCGCCATCGTTGGTCAGCGCCTTGTCTCGGGCATTCGCGATGTCGTAGACATGGAGATTCTGTTCCCGCACGAATGCCACATAGCCGCCAGCTGGTGAAATAGAGGCGTCCGATGCGAAGGCCTCCGAGCGGCTGATTTCCGCGACGGCGGACTTCGCGGGTTGTGTAAGATCGAAGTAGTAGAGATGGCCGCCCAAGGGAAATAGCAGCGCGCGGCCCGACGGTGCGAACGAATATTCCAGGATGCCGGACAGTGCCGCGGTTCGTTGCCTTTCGCGGCGGTTCAATTCCTCAGCGGAGAGATTCTCGGTGGCCGACGACAGCGCATTGGAGTCGACCAGCACGCGTGCATGGCCCTCGCGAATATCGTACTCCCACAGATCCAGGCGATCCTTGTCCTCGGATTTGCCCTGCAGATATGTGACGCGCGCACCGTCCGGCGATATTTTCAATCCACCGACGGCGGGACCCGCCAATGCCGGCGCATCGAACAGGCGATCGATGGTCAATTCCGCCGCGTGGGGAGCGATCACTTACAGTCCGCTACAGCCGCGTCAACCGATAGCAAACCTCGCGCAATTGCGTAACACCACGGGCCCGCAGCCTCGCTTCGTTTGCCAGGATGTCAGTTTTGGAGAGTTCCTCAATCGCGTGATATCGGGAGTAAAAGCGGTCAACATCGTCCGCAGACACCGAGAAGGGCGGGCCGGACATTTGCGCCTGCGGGTACTCTAGTGTGATGAGGAGAGTTTGCACGCCGCGGGTGGTCAGCGAAGTCACTTGTTCAACGTACGCCCTACGGAACTCCGGTCTCCAAGAGATGAGCGCCGCGCGGTCGTAGACCGCGGAAACAGGGCCGAGTAGTTCAGGGGTCAGAGCGAAGAAGTCACCGCGGTAGAGTCCGAGATCCGCGGCCTCGTAGACGTCGAAGCTATCCAGTATTCGTCGTCTGGCGAGAATGCCGTGTTCCATGCAGAACGATTCCAACGCAAGCGCCGACAGTTCCACTCCCGCCACGGTATGGCCTCGTTCACGCAGCCATAAGAGGTCGAGGCTCTTGCCGCACAAGGGAACGAATACGCGGCTGTCGTTTGCGAGTCCCAAGGCTGGCCAGAGTTGCTGCAGGCGCGGATCCACCGCGGATTGATGAAAGCCGATCTGACCCGTCCGCCAGCGTTCGTCCCAAAACTGCGGCTGCAAGTGTTATAAGTCCTCGCCCGGATGGGCGGGCAGTTCTTCCGACAGGTCGGCCGATTCGGCTGGAATCTTATGCTGTTCACCGAACCACGCGCCGAGATCGATGAGCCGGCAACGATCGCTGCAAAAGGGCCGGTATACCGATTCAGGCGACCATTCCACCGGCCGATGGCAGGTTGGGCAATTAACGACGGTAACCATCGACACTTCTCTCCCGAACTCAGGCGCAACAGGTCAGCATAAACGGCACATCGATCTCCACGTGCACGGGCCGGCTGGTGGCATCGAGCCAGTTCAAGAATCGGATGGTGCAGCGATGCTGGCTGCCGCTGATCTCGGGAAACAAATCAAAATCCGGGGGCAGCGTCACGCGCACCAATTGACAGGGATTCTCGCGATCGAACTGCAATTGGAAAATGCCGCCGACGGCGAGCTCGGACTTTCGCCTGGCATTCTGGCGCGTCATCCACAGCAGTTCGACGATGCTGTCGCACAAGGGCCTGATCAGTGCGAGCCAGCCGGCGAATTCCGCCGCCCGAACATCGGCAGGACGGTTCAGCCAGTATGAATAATCGGGCAAATCGAAATCGCAGGTCCCACCCGGAATGGCACTGCGATGCTTGATGGCGCTCAAGAATTCGGAATCGCGCAGCGGCCCCATGTAATTGCCGCCTATCGTCGACAGATCGCTGCGCAGCTTGAGAAGGTTGGACATCACCGATTTGAGCCGGCCGGGATCGACACCGCTTTTGGACTGATACTCCTTGAGCGTGTTCACATGGCGCTCGAGCTCTTTCAGGACCTCGCTGCGGGAGTCGCCGCGGGCGGTGATGGCCAAGATCTCGAGCAGGCTGGCGACCGCGGCGCGCGAGCTCCACGGATTGGGTGATTCGCTGTGAAAGGAGGCCTGCGTATAAAGAAACTCCAGGCGCAGGAAGGTGCGCATACGCTCGTTCAGGGGCTGCTCATAGACGATGGGCGCCGCCTCGGCATCCGCTTGAGCCTGGGGATCGGGGTAAGAGTTCATCCGTCTATTCTGAGCCAACCCAAGGCCAACGGTAAACCTCGGGTTTGAGTTAAATCGGCGCGGGACCTCGAGCCGCGGCCAGCCGCAGATATCCCACGTGCAAGCGATCCACCGACTGTCGCAAATCCATGACGGTTCCGGTGTTCAACAGAACATCGTCTGCGGCGGCCAAGCGGGCGGATCGGGTCGTCTGCGAGGCCAGAATTGCACGGGCCTGATCCAACGTGCTGCCGTCACGGGTCATTATGCGCTGCAGCTGCACTGCCTCATCCACATCGACCACCAATACGCGATCAACGCGATCGTGAGAGCCCGCTTCGATCAGCAGCGGAATGTCCAATATCAGATACGGTCCGACGGCTCCCTGCGCACGGTGGTCCATGTCGGCGCGAATCAGCGGGTGCAATAGGTGCTCGAGGTCCTGCCGTAGGCTGGGATCACCAAAGATCAGGTCGCGCAGAGCACGGCGATTCAACTCGCCGTTCTCGGCAAGAACTCCCCGACCAAACCTGGCAATCACTTGTGTGAGCCCCGCCGTACCCGGCGCCACCACGGCGCGTGCGGCCTCATCGGCGTCGATAACGGGTACGCCAAGCTCCGAGAATCGACGGGCCGCCGTGCTTTTGCCGCTGGCAATGCCGCCGGTGAGGCCGATACGCAGTCGGTCCGACATGGCGAAGCTCAGTGCCTAAGGCCGGAAATGCGCAGATAGCCGTCAACCACCGTATCGCCGTACATCATCGCGAGCCAGCCCGCCGCGGCGAGATAGGGTCCGAAGGGCAGCGGTGCAGTCCTATCGCGGCCACGCAAGACGATCATCAAGATGCCGAGGACCGCACCGGTACCGGCCGACAGCAGGATTACCAGCGGCAGGAGTTTCCAGCCCATCCAGGCGCCCAGGGCACCGAAGAGCTTGAAGTCACCGTGGCCCATGCCGATCTTGCCGGTGAGCAAGCGGTAGGCGTGAAATATCGACCAGAGGCTCAAGTAGCCGCAAGCTGCACCGATGATGGCATCGCGCGGCAATACCGGAAGCGGGCTATCCGCAACCGGCCCCACAATGACAGCCGCCAGCAAGCCGCCCCACAGCAGAGGCAGGGTAATGCTGTCCGGAAGCAATTGGTGGTCGATATCGATGCCGGTGAGGGCAATCAGAGTCCAAGTCACCAGTAGGCCGCAGGCTGCCGGGGCGCCGAAACCGAAGTGCCAGGCGACCCATGCCGACAGCAGTCCCGTCGCCAGTTCCACCAGCGGGTAACGCCCGGAGATTTTGATGTTGCAGGAAGCGCAGCGCCCGCGCAGCAGCAGCCAGCTGACAACCGGGATGTTCTGCCAGGCCTTGATCGGTGCCTTGCAGTTAGGGCAGGCAGAGCGGGGCGTGGTCAGGTTGAAACGCTGAGAGACCGCGGAAGGCGGCCCTGGCGCCACCGCTGCGGGCATGTCGGCGCCGCCGACGACTTGCATCTCCTCGGCCGCCTGGGCGCGCCAATCCCGCTCCAGCATGATGGGAAGGCGGTAGATAACCACATTGAGAAAGCTGCCGACGATGAGCCCCAGCAGGAACACCGACCCCGCGAAGAGTGCGAGGTTGTCGGTGTAGAGCGCCGCGACGTCGGAGAACAGCGCGGCGAGTTCGTTCAGCATGGGCTAAACAACAGGCTCGTCCGCGCTGCGAAGTAAGCGATTAAATTGCTTGGCCGAGTTTGAAAATGGGCAGATACATGGCTATCACCATTCCGCCCACCAGCACGCCCAAGACCGCCATGATGATGGGTTCCATCAAGCTCGACATGGCGTCCACCGCATTGTCGACTTCGGCCTCGTAGAACTCGGCGACCTTGGCCGACATGGTATCGAGAGAACCGGATTCCTCTCCCACCGCAATCATCTGCACCACCATGTTCGGGAAAATGCCGGTGTTTTCCATGGCGCGCTGCAATCGTTGCCCCGTGGCCACCTCGTCCTTCATGCGCAATGTGGCTTCCTCGTACACAATATTGCCCGTGGCACCGGCCACGGATTGCATAGCTTCAACCAAGGGGACACCCGCGGCAAACATCGTCGACAGCGTTCGCGAAAAGCGTGCTATCGCCGACTTGACCATAATGGGTCCAATGATCGGGAATTTCAGCAGGGCGCGGTCTAATACGCGACGCATATTTCTCGAGCGCTTGTGAAAGTACATGAAGGCGTATATTGCGCCGCCCACTACCAACCCAACGATCCAGCCCTGGTGCTGCATGAACTTGGACATGTTCACAACCATCTGCGTGAACGCCGGCAAGTCCGCGCCGAAGCCCTTGAACAAGGACTCGAATTGCGGAATGACAAAAATCAACAGAATCACGGACACAATGA
>JANYIY010000333.1 GCA_025358615.1 Gammaproteobacteria bacterium
CGCCGAGCAGCGCAGCGCCGGCCGGCCCGGCGCTGCGAGGCTGCAGCGCACCGGGGTAGCTTTTCACAGCCTGCGCGCCGTGCCGCTGGAGAATCTACGGCAGGCAGTGCTGAGCTTGAGAAAGGTCGATCCCGGCATTCCCCTGCACATACATGTGGCTGAACAATCGCTCGAGGTAAAAGCCTGCCTGCGCGAAACCGGCCGGCGCCCCATCGAGCTGCTGCTCGATACCGGACTGCTCACGAAGCATTGGTGCCTGGTGCATGCCACTCACGCGACAGCCGATGAGATCAACGGCATTGCTGCCGTCGCGGCCACCGTCTGCGTCTCAATCAGCACGGAAGCCAATCTGGGCGACGGGTTTTTCGACACGGCGCGCTTTCTGCAGGCGGGCGGCCGGCTGTGCGTGGGCTCCGACAGTCAGTCGACGGTGAGTCCCACCGAGGAGCTGCGCTGGCTGGAATATCAGCAGCGACTGCGCAAGAAGCGGCGCGCGGTACTCACATCCAAGGCTGAAACGCATGTGGGCACTCGCCTGTGGAGTGACGCCGCGCTGCACGGAGCGGCGGCCATCGGCCAAGCGGCCGGCGCCATCGAGGTGGGCCGGCGGGCCGATTGGCTGGTGTTGGATGCAGCGCATCCCTCCATGGTGGGGGCTACGGCGGACGCCGCTTTGGATCATCTGGTATTCGCCGGCGGCGACGCAGCCATCCGCGACGTCATGGTCGCCGGCCGCTGGGTTATCAAAGACCGGCACCATACGGCCGAAGGCGAACTACTGCCGCGCTTCGCCGCCCTGATGCACAGACTGGCCGTGGCTGAATGAAAACCGGTTGACTGTACCTGTCTATACAGGTTAGATTTGCCCCATGAGCAAGGCCTCCGCGTCGCTGCAGCCGCTGTATCTACAGGTGAAGCGGCATATTCTCGACAATATCGGCTCCGGCAAGTGGGGCGCAGCGTCGCGTGTTCCGTCCGAAAACGACATCGTGAAATCCTTCGGTGTGTCGCGCATGACCGCCAACCGGGCCCTGCGCGAATTGCGCGATGAGGGGGTGCTGGTGCGCATCGCCGGGGTCGGCAGCTTCGTCGCCGACCAGCATGCGCACGCCCATCCGCTCGAAATTCGCAGCATTGCGGACGAGATCCGCCGCCGCGGCCATGTGCATCGTGCCGAAATCGTTGCGCTGGAACGCGTTCGCGCGGTGGCGGAACTCGCAGAGGACTTCGGCATTGCGCCGCGCAGCGAATTGTACTGCTCGGTCATCGTGCACTTCGAGAACGATCGACCCATCCAGCTTGAAGACCGTTACGTGCTGCCGAAGCTGGCACCTGACTATCTCAAGGTGGACTTCAATCAAACCACGCCCACCGACTACTTGATCAAGGTCGCGCCGCTGCAGGAAGCCGAACACCTGCTGCGCGCCGTCATGCCGGATGAGCGCACGCGCAAGCTGCTGGCCATGAAGCGCGATGAACCCTGTCTGCTGATGATTCGCCGCACCTGGACCGCCGGGCAAATCGCCTCGGTGGCCCAGCTCTACTACCCCGGTTCCCGATATGAATTATCGGGTCGTTTCCGCCCCTAGAGGATGCCACCATGCTCGCTCCCTTGAAACCCAGAGTCATTCGCGCCGCCCGCGGCAACACCCTGAGCGCACGCAGCTGGTTGACCGAAGCGCCGCTGCGGATGTTGATGAACAACTTGGATCCCGAAGTCGCGGAGAACCCCGCGGAACTCGTGGTGTACGGCGGCATCGGGCGCGCCGCCCGTGATTGGAACTGCTACGACCGCATCGTCGAAACGCTGAAGACGCTGACCGAACAGGAAACCCTGCTGGTGCAGTCCGGCAAGCCGGTGGGCGTATTCCCCACGCATGCGGACGCGCCGCGCGTACTGATCGCCAACTCCAATCTGGTGCCGCACTGGGCCACCTGGGAACATTTTAACGAGCTGGATCGCAAGGGCCTTGCCATGTACGGGCAGATGACCGCGGGTTCCTGGATTTATATCGGCAGTCAGGGAATCGTACAGGGTACGTATGAAACCTTCGCTGAAATGGGCCGGCGCGATTTCGGCGGCAAGCTCAATGGCAAATGGATACTCACCGCCGGCCTCGGCGGTATGGGCGGCGCGCAGCCGCTGGCCGCCACCATGGCGGGATTCAGTATGCTGGCGGTGGAATGCCGTCAAAGCCGCATCGACAAGCGGTTGGAGACCGGCTATGTGGATGCGCAGGCGCACACCCTGGACGAGGCGCTGGCCCTGTTCGAGACAGCAAAGAAGAACTCCAAGCCGATTTCGGTGGCGCTGCTCGGCAACATCGTCGATGTACTGCACACCTTGCTCGAGCGCGGCATTCGTCCGGACGCCGTGACCGATCAGACCTCCGCGCACGATCCCGTCAACGGCTACCTGCCGCAGGGCTGGACGGTGGAACAATGGGATGAGCGGCGCGCCAGCGATCCCACCGGCACCACGGTTGCTGCGACCGCGTCGATGGCCAAGCATGTCGAGTATCTGCTGCGCTTCAAGGCGCTAGGAATGCCGGTATTCGATTACGGCAACAACATCAGGCAGGTGGCCTTCGATGCGGGCGTCAAACAGGCCTTCGATGTCCCGGGCTTCGTACCCGAATATATCCGGCCGCTGTTTTGCCGCGGTGTCGGACCCTTCCGCTGGGTGGCACTGTCGGGCGATCCCGAGGACATTTACAAGACCGACGCTAAAGTAAAGGAGCTGATCCCTGACGATCCGCATCTGCATCACTGGCTCGACATGGCGCGCTCGAAAATTCATTTCCAGGGTCTGCCGGCACGCATTTGTTGGGTGGGTCTGGGGCAGCGTCATCGACTGGGCCTG
The DNA here is from genome assembly GCA_025358615.1 of Gammaproteobacteria bacterium. GTDB lineage: Bacteria > Pseudomonadota > Gammaproteobacteria > Steroidobacterales > Steroidobacteraceae > Bog-1198. The sequence continues at coordinate 2,864 of JANYIY010000333.1, forward strand.
GCCTTCAACGAAATGGTCAAGAGCGGTGAGCTCTCCGCGCCCATCGTGATCGGCCGCGATCATCTCGATTCCGGTTCGGTGGCCAGCCCCAATCGTGAGACCGAGGCCATGCAGGATGGTTCCGATGCGGTCTCCGATTGGCCGCTGCTCAATGCCTTGCTGAACACAGCCAGCGGCGCCACCTGGGTATCGATTCATCACGGCGGCGGCGTCGGCATGGGTTTCTCCCAGCACGCCGGCGTGGTCATCGTCTGCGACGGCAGCGAAGCTGCGGGCAAGCGTATTCGCCGTGTGCTGTGGAATGATCCGGGCACGGGAGTGATGCGTCACGCCGATGCCGGCTACGACAGCGCCATTGCCTGCGCCCGTGAGCAGGGGCTTAACTTGCCGATGATCGGCTAATGGCACGCGTTCTGCAGATTCGGGCCGGCGAGCTGACGCTGGCGGCGCTGCGACTCATCTACGAGCAGCCGGTCGCGCTGCGCCTGTCGGCACATGACCGTGGCCGCATCGCCGTCGCCAGCTCTCTGGTGGAGAAGATCATCGCGGTCGGCGACGCGGCCTACGGTATCAACACGGGATTTGGCTTGTTGGCCCAGACGCGCATACCCACCGAGCAGCTCGAGCTGCTGCAGCGCAATCTCCTGCTCTCGCACGCCGCGGGGCTGGGCGATGCGCTGCCGGACGCCATCGTGCGTCTCATCCTCGCGCTGAAAGTCAACGCGTTGGCTCGCGGGCACTCCGGCATCACCATGGCCGTGATCGACGCCCTGCTCGCGCTGTTGGAGCATGAGGTCTACCCCCTGATCCCGGCGCAGGGCTCGGTGGGTGCATCGGGAGACCTGGCGCCGTTGGCCCATTTGAGCACGGTGCTGCTCGGCATCGGTCAGGTGCGCGTGCGCGGCCAGACACTGTCCGCGGCCGAAGGTCTGAAGCTCGCCGGCCTGCAGCCGCTGAAGCTGCGTGCCAAGGAAGGCCTGGCACTGATCAACGGCACCCAGGTTTCAACAGCGTTGGCCTTGGCGGGGCTGTTCGGCGCCGAGGATGTATTCGCCGCCGCCGTGGTCGCGGGCGCGATGTCGGTGGATGCGCTCAAGGGCAGCGACTCGCCCTTCGACGCACGCATCCACGAAGTGCGCGGCCAACCCGGGCAGATTGCAGTGGCGCGCGAATATCGGGGCTTGATTGCCGGCAGCGCCATTCGCGCCTCGCACCTCGACTGCACGCGTGTGCAAGACCCGTATTCCTTCCGCTGTCAGCCGCAGGTCATGGGCGCGTGCTTGGACCTGATCCGCCATTGCAGCGTCACGCTGGGCGTGGAGGCGAACGCGGTCACGGACAATCCGCTGCTATTTGTCGAGACGGGCGACGTGCTGTCCGGCGGAAATTTCCACGCCGAGCCCGTGGCCTTCGCTGCCGATACTCTGGCGCTGGCAATTGCGGAAATCGGCAGTCTGGCGGAGCGCCGAGTTGCCGTCTTGGTCGATCCCAAGATGAGCGGCCTGCCCGCATTCTTGGTCGAGAACAGCGGCGTGAATTCCGGATTCATGATCGCGCAAGTCACCGCCGCGGCGCTGGTGTCGGAGAACAAGGCCATCGCCACCCCCTGCAGCGTCGACTCGATTCCCACCTGCGCCAATCAGGAGGACCACGTCAGCATGGCGACGCACGCTGCGCGGCGTTTGGGACCCATGGTCGACAATGCCGCAGCCGTCATCGGCATCGAATTTCTGGCCGCAGCGCAGGGCATCGATTTTCACCGGCCGGCGCAATCCTCGCGCGCGCTCGAGGGAGTTCACTCGGTGATCCGCGGCGATGTACCCTTCTATGCGGTCGATCGGTACTTTTCCCCCGATATCCATGCGGCGCAGCGCTGGGTCAAATCAGGACGTTTCTCACCGCTGGTGAAACGGCTATTGCCGTCGCGGGCCGACGCGTAATGAGCGCAGCGTGAGCGAGCCGATTTACGATTTCGTGGCGGGCGACGCCCCGTTATTGATCAGTTTTCCGCATTCAGGCACCTTCGTTCCACCCGACCTCGCGGCACGCCTCAAACCCGAAGTACTCGATCTGCCCGATACCGATTGGTACGTGCCGCAGCTGTACGATTTTTTTCGCAGCTTGGGTGCTTCCATCATCCGTGCAACGCACACTCGATACGTCGTCGACTTGAACCGCCCGCCCGACGGCGCGCCGCTGTACCCCGGTCAGCGCGAGACCACCGTCTGCCCCACCGAGACCTTCGATGGCGAACCCTTATACCTGCCCGGTGCCGGCCCGACGCCCGCCGAAATTGGCGTGCGCCTGCAAAATTATTGGCAGCCCTATCACGACAAACTCGCGCAAGTATCGCGGCGACTTGCTGAGCGCCACGGTCGCAGCGTGCTGTGGGATGCCCATTCAATCCGTTCCCGGGTCCCCGGCCTGTTCGAGGGAAGCCTCCCGGACCTCAATGTGGGCACCGCCGACGGCCGCAGCTGTTCGCCCGCACTGGCGGATCGCATCGTCGCGGCATTGAGCGCCCAATCGCAATTCTCCTTCATATTGAACGGCCGATTCAAAGGCGGCTACATCACCCGTCACTACGGCCATCCCGCCGGCGGAATCAATGCCGTACAGATGGAGATAGCTCAAAGCGCCTATCTGATCGAGTCGCGCACACCGCCATTCGATGCGGTACGCGCACAGCCACTCAAAGCATTGCTGCGTGCTCTGCTCGAGGGTCTCGCCTGACCGGCCAATGGCCGGCCCAGCCTTGATTCGTGCCGAGGGTCGTTATTTCTGCAATTGTAAGTAGGCGATGATATCTGCGCGATCTTGCGCGGCACTCAGCTGGAAGAACATTTTAGTGCCCGGTACGAGCGCGCTCGGATTAATCTGCCAACGGTCCAAGGTTGCTTCGTCCCACGCCAAGCCGGAACTCTTGAGGGCTTTGGAATAGGCATAGTCGGCGATGCTTCCCGCAGGACGACCGACAACCCCGCGATGGCGTGGGCCCAAATCGTTGTCATCGATGGAATGGCACGCCTCGCATGCTTGATACAAAACCTCCAATTCCCAGCGAGCCCTAGTGCAATATGAAAAGCAGTATCGCCTTCGATCGAGTGCTCGTGACTTACAAGAGCCGCATGGGCGGCGGCCGAACTTAGTATCGAGGTGACTTGTCATACCGGCAACCGCTACTTTGGCGTATACGAGTTCCAAAATGAAGTTCCCCGCTGCGATCGCCCTGCTCGTCTGCCTCGCGCCCTACGCGAGCCGCGCCTCGGTATTGAATCTTGCCACCTTGAGCTGCAGCAAGTACGAAAACGAAGTGCTGCCCGCCGCAGCCAATAGCACGACGGCAGATTCCATCAACATCGTGATGTGGCTGTTCGGCTACTCCGTCGCTAAGTCCGGCGCACATGTGATGTACGCAGATGGAGTAAC
>JANYIY010000355.1 GCA_025358615.1 Gammaproteobacteria bacterium
GCCACCGCGCCCATGCCAAGACCCACCACCTTAACGAATCGATTCGACCAGTTGCTCACCGATTTCCACCTTGCCGTAGCGGCCTGGGTTGAGTTGCGCCAGCGCCGTGAAACTCTTCTGCACCCATTCATCATAGGTGCCATCCTTGGTCCGCGCAGCGTTGACTTCGTGCAGTTTGATTGCCTTCTCCTCGAATGGGAAAGCTTGCTCCTCGAGCAATACGTTGTACTGTTCTATTTCATCTTTGGATAAATTCTTCGGCCGTTCCGAACTCATCAAGTCCTTGCCGAGCTGCCGGTACAATTCGGCACTCTCGAAGGTGGCCGCGGTGGTAACCTCGGCTACCTGGTAGTCGGTGGCTGCTTCGTAGGCCTTGAGCGCGGCTTCCATGGCCTTGCGCTTCTCAGCCAGCGATTTCTTCAACGGCGCCACCAGCTTGATGCTGCGGAATTCCTCGCGCAGCGGACTCGCCAGAGTCAATGTAGCCTTGGCCGCCAGCGCGCGGCTGCGATCGGTGCGCGCTCCGGCCGCCGCGCGATCCGCCGCAATGATGTCCTTGAGCCAGTAGTCGCGAGCGCCGCTGTCGCCGAGCTTCGCCGTGATCACGCTCAATTTGTTGCGCGCTTCCATCGCCGGATTAAGGGGCTGCGGAAAATGCTTCACGAATGCCTCGAGCATGGCGCGCGACTTGGCCGTGTTGCCGGACTTGTCGTATAGATCCGCCGCCTGCAGTGTGGCTTCGCGCTGCACGTCCGGGGCTTCGCCGGGCGTCTGCGCGATTTTCTCGAACTCACCCGCCGCCTGGCCCGGATGATTGGATTCGGTATAGGCCACCGCGAGATTGCGCGTGACGTCGACCTGCAGCGGACTTTGCGGAAAGTTACGCCGGAACCCTTCCAGCACCACAATGGCTCTATCCCATTGCTTGTCCTTGATGAGCAGGGCCGCCGCGTCGAAATCGGCATTGGCTCGAACCTTCGAGGTCGGTGCCAGCGTCGCCACGCGCAGGAAGTCATCCACCGCCGCTGCGCTGTCGCCCGCTTTGCTCTTCTGCTCGCCCTGCTTGTAAATCGAGGCCGCCAACCGCTCCACGATCACCGGCCGCTCGGGGTCGCCGGCCGGCATCAGCGTCTGCGCATGGCCGTAGGCTGTTTCGGCCTTGTCGAACACGCCCTGATCGAAATTGGAATTGCCGATGACCGTCCAGGCGACGCGTTGCTTGGTGATGTCCACCGGCGGCTGCCGCGCCAACAAGGCCTCGGCCGCCGCAATGGCCCGAGGATAATCCTTGATCGTGTACAGGTCCGTGGCAGCGCGCGTCAGCACCTGCGCGCTTTCCGGGTGCGTGGGGAAGGTCTGGGCAAATTTCAGTGAACTGTCCACGCTGCGGCTGTGGACTGCGGCTTTCGCCTCACCGCTCAATGTCTCTTCCTGTTTGCCGTACGCGACGATGGCGGCATAGCCCGCCGCCGCCGCTTTCTCATTATTGCCATAGTGATAGGCGGTGCTTTCGTATTCCTTCGCAGCCTCGAGATATTGCTTGCTCTCGAACAAGGTGTCGGCCAGCAGGAAATTAGTAACGGCCGAATCCGGGTCGTCCGGGAAGGATGTCAGATAGCTGTGGTACCACTTCGCCGCTTCCTGATAGTCCGCCACGTTCTTACTACGCTGTGCCTCCGCGTGATAGTGCTGCGCCACATCCTTGAGGTTAGTCTTAAGTACCGCAACGACCTTGGGCTCGTTCTTCGCCTCGCGGCCCTGCCAGTAGGGCGTGCCGAAACTGTAGTTCTCCACGAACTCCTTCTTGCCTTGCAACACGAGCTGCGGAAAACCGCCCTTCTGATAGGCCTCGATGGCCTGCATCTCCAGCAGCGGCGCTTTCTCGTTGTTGCGATCCTGCGAGACGAACGCGCGATAGCTGTCGGCGGCGTCGGTGTAGCGCTCCTTCTCCATGTACAGGTCGCCCAGACGCGCATAAAGAAGGTACGAATAAGGTCGCGGCTGCCGCCCCGGCGGCGTGTGGTGCTTGACGAATTCGTCGATGGACTTCGGGCCATCCGAATACGAGAAGGTAATGCTCATAACGCGAAAGGTGTCCTCCACCAATTCGCGGTTCGGCCGGCTCAAGGTATCCAGCTCGATGAGTTCGGCCGGATTGCGCTTCGACACCAGCACCGAATCGAGCACGCCGGCGAAAGATTCCAAGCTGCGTTCGTTCTCGCCCTGCTTGAACAGCGACCAACCATGCTTGTAGAGACTCTGGTTATAAAAGGGCGACGCTGCACCGATCCTGATCACGGCCTCGTAGGCTGCCTGCGCCTTGGGGTAGCCCTTGTCCGAGAACAGTATTTCGCCGCGTCGAAATTGGGCTTCCGCCAGGTAGCGGCTGTTGGGATAGCTCGCCACCAGTTGGTCCAGCGAGGCCAGCGCCTTCTGCGGTTGTGCGTTGAGCTCGTAGGCGCGCGCCAGCTGGTACAACACCGAGTCGTTGCGCTCGTACTTCGGATAGGCCTTCAACAAGGCGGTGTACAGGTGGATGGCTTCGGTGGCGCGCAACCCTTCGTTGGTAATGAGCTCGCGCTCGATGCGCTCGGACTCCGAACTCTCCAGGTTCAAATCGCCCAGGCGGCGCAGGGCTTCGGCGCGCAAGGCGGCATCACCCGCATTCAGATCCAGGAAACGCTTGTAGCTGTCCATGGTCTTGTTGGCGTCCACGTTCCTTGGCGGGTCGGTGCTCACCTCGACCTGCTGCGCCTCGAGATCCTTGATGGTCGGCGGCTGCTTGTTCGCCGCATGGCTACAAGGGACCAGCAGCAATGCGGCCAAAGCCGCCGCCATGCAGGCCGCAGCCGGTGTGATGGTTTGATGGCGCGCCGGCATCAGGGCTTCGCCTTCGACTTTTCGTCCGCCTTCGACTTATCATCGGCCTTCGACTTTTCGTCGGCGGCGCGATCATAGATCGCGGCCAGCTCGTAGCGAGCTTGGATCTGGTAAGTCGAGATGCGCTCCTTTTGGCCTTCGAGCTCGCGGATGGCAAGAACCTGCAGGAAGCGGTTCTGCTGTACCGAGGCGTCGTTCAGGCGCTGCTGCAATGAATCGAGCCGCGCCCGCACCGCTGCAATCCGCGTTGCATAGGCGCCGGTGTTCGTCGGCACGCCGGCCCGCGCGGCCTTGACCATCACGGCGCGCTTCTGCGTTTCCTTCAAGCCCGCTTCGAGCTCTTTGACCGCGCGGCGTTCGTTCCACAGTCGCGCTTTGAAGCTCGCCGACAGCCGCCAGTACATGACGCCTGTCAGCAGGCGGTGCTTCTCGCGCATCTCGGCGAGATCGGGATCCTCCGGATGCGCCGCGAGGTACTCCTCGACGCGCTGCAACCGGGCCCATGTCTGCTGCTCCTCGGGAGTGCCCAGGGCTGCGACATCGTTGGATTTCTCGATGACATTGATGCGCGATTCGAAGTCGACGCGCTTTTGGGTGAGCGCCTCGAGATCGGTGGCCGCCATCACCGCGTCGGCCTTCGGCACGCGTAGCTTGTACGCTTCCTGCCGCGTATCGAGCATGTCATCGTACGCCGATACATCGTCGCGCCAATTGTGCAGATTGCGGCTCATATAGTTGAGTTCGCGATAATTCTTCAAGCCTTCCTGGAATTCGTTGCTCGCCAGCAGCTGGTACAGATACCGCGACTCGGAGGCGTTCGGCAGAGTCGTCAGCTGCCAATACCACGTCAATGTGTCCTTTTTGTCGTCATTCAGCAGTCGGCCGAGCAGATGTCCGCTGCGGATCTCTTCGATCGAGTCGTCGATGTGCTTGATTTCGGCATCGAAGGAATCGATGGCGGTGCTATAGTTTTCCGCCGCCTGGCCGGTCGCGGCCAATTGACTGTAGGCGTACGGCACCGTGAGAAAGGATTCCTGTACCGCCGAGTCGAGCAGACTGCGCCGTCGCAGGGTGAGCCACGGCACCAGCGCGCGCTTGAATTCACCCACTCCCGCATCGGCCCAGCCAACACCGAGCAGCGCCTTGCTGGAATACGGTCCCTCGAGGCGTACCCGCTGCAGGATGGGCCTGGCCTGCGCCGCGCGCTGCGCCTGCAGCAGGGCAAATCCCAACGCCAGGTTGGCCTTGTCCTTGAGCGACAGCAATTCCTCGCTGCGCGTCTCGATGCGCCCAACCCGGTCGAGATAGGGTATGGCGTCGGCGAGCCGATCCTTGCGCACCAGCGCAACCCCTAGATTGAATTGCGCGTATGCCGTCCAATCCGCAGCGCCCTTCCAGTTGCTCAATGCCGTGATGGCGTCGTCATAGCGTTGCTGGCGCATCATCAGCTGCGCGAGCAGCATGTAGCGCTCGGCATTGATGCGCGGATCGATCTTATCCGACACCTGGCGCAAAGCCCGCTCGGATTCGTCGAGGTAGCCGCGCTGATACCAAACCTTCCCCAAATAGAACCAGGCCCGATTGCGCACCGCCTCGCTGGTGTTTTGCTTGAGCAGCGCCTCGAATATTCGGCCCGCTTCCACATGTTCTCCCAGCGAAAGGTACAGCCCGCCCAGCAGCAGTTCGGCCTCCCCCTGTGTGTGCGGAATCCGCTCGAGCTGGCGAGCCGCCAGCAGGCGTGTAATAGAATCGAAATAGTCGTCTTGATAGAAATAGAACAGCACATCGCCGTAGTGCAAATCCTTCACATCATGCGGCGGCAGGCCGTCGGGATTCGGCTTGATGTTTTTTGACTGCGCGGCGATCGGGAGCGCGAGCAGCAATCCGCCCAGGATGAGCGGCCGGAGGCTATTGAACAGACGTTGCACGCATCATTCCCAATCTTTGATGGTGAACTCTGGCTGATGCTTGGCCACGCGGTCCGTGATCTTGAGTTCCAAATACTTGGCGCCGACTCCCTTGTCGAAGCTGATGGTGGCGCCGCGCTTGTAGTCGCGCTCGACCGGGCCCTTGCCGGTGAAAAAAGCCACCAGCTCATGCTTGCCCACTTTCAGATTGCCCAAATAGATTTGCTGCACGCCACCCTTGAGCAAGGCGTCCGCCTCGCGCGCCGTGTACAGGTAATTCTTCACTTCCTTGTTGTCGATTTTGACGGTCACCGAATCCAAAGCAAAGAAGGTGCCAACGTCCATGGACACGTACAGCGCGACCTGGGTGTTGGCCGGGAACAGCAATTCCTCCTCCAGCACGAACAAATCCTTGTTGAGATCGATGACGTCCTTCTTCAGGCCCTGTACTTCTTGGTCCAGGGTCTTGAAATCGGCAGGCGGCGCATTGGCGTCGGATGCGGCCGGTCCTGAGGCCGCGGGTGTCGCAGCTGCCGGAGTCGCAGCCGAGGGTGTCGCAGCGGCGGGCCTCGCAGCAGCCGGTGCCGCAGCGGCGGCAGTCGCGGTAGGGGCCGCCGCTGGGGCGTCGGCCGCAATGGCTGCTCCCGCGGCCCAGGCGCCGGCCAGCAACGCTGCGCGCGCAAAGATCGACACAACTCGATACTTGGAATTCATAAAGACTGACCTATCGTTTTACTCGCGAAGCAATTCGCGGATGTGATCAAGATAAACACGCTCGTCGCCGCGCTTAAAGCCGACGTTGGCATAACGGACGACGCCCGCGCGATCCACCAGGATGGTCACGGGCATCTTCTGCAGCAGGTAATCCCGGCCGATGGCGGCGCCGGTGTCGAACAAGATGGGATATGCCACCTTCATGGCGCCCGCGAACTCGCGCGCGCGGCTCAAATCTTCATCGACCGACACCCCCAGCACCACGAGCCCGGCCCGGCTATAAGTGGTGTTGATTCGATCGAGCGCGGGCATCTCCTGGCGCGAGTCGCCGGCCCAACGCACCCAAAAATTCACCAGCACCACCTGGCCGCGAAACTCCGACATGCGCAGGTTCCTGCCGTCCATGCCTTTCAATACGAAGTCCGGCGCATCCTTGCCCACCAGCGTGGGCGCCGCCGCCATCGACGCAGCGCTCAGCAAGGCGCCCGCTAGCAGACCGCCAAGCAATAGGCTACGCACGGAACGATGGCCCGCGAAACATGTTGAAACAAACTGTCGTTGAGCCGCACCCAGAGCGCGGCAATACATCAATCACGCTGGTAACCCCGCTGTCGTAGACCTTCTTCCTTGAAGAAGGGCCCCGTACCGGAAGCTTTGCGCCCTCGCCTTGCAGCGAGTTTGCCCTGATCAGACCTTATGCAAAATCGCACAATGCGAGCCGTAGTGTCAACGCGGCAGGCTGCTGCTTTGCTAGATTTCTGTATGACTTGGCGCACATTCACCGAAATTGATCGAACCGCGGCGCGAAGCTCATGAGGGTGTGAACGCATCGCTCCACCCTACAGGCGATGGAGCGCTGAAGTTCAGGCGCACGTTGTCTCCGGATTGAGACAGGGATCAGGCGGAAGGTGACCGCGGAGACTTCAGGTCACCTTGCCGTTCACCACACTGGCCAGCGGTTGATACGCGATCAGCGGCGTCAACGCCGAGCCCGTACCCAGAGTGTTATTCAAATTCGGCGACGGATACAGGTTTGCGAACGCCGTCTCGGCGCCCGCCCCATGCAGTGCGATGTAGTTGAGCACCACCATCTGCACCAGATTGAACACGTTGTTGCCCGCGGGACTGCCTGAGGTGTTGAGACCGCCGTCCGAATTGAAATAGCCGATTTGCAGGCTCGATTCAGGAGTACTCAGCGCCGACGCCGGCTTGCCCTTGGGATCGAATACCAGGAAGTAGGTGGCGGCGACGTTTTGGTTGTCTCCAGTCCATACACCCTTGCCACGGCCGCCCATCGAGCTGTCGATCATGCCGCTGCTGGCGAGCGATCCGTCGCTGAACACATAGATCATGACCGGCTTTTTGACGCGCGCGGCATACTCGAGCACGGCGCCGATGCAATTGCCGAGGTTGAAATCGCGCGCTTCACCCGTCATGCGGTCGCCGGTATGGTAGTCGAAGCCGCCCATCTCGATGGTGCCGGCGGCGGCGTTGCCGTCGATGACCAGCTTCATGACGGCAGCAGTCTTTTGGTAGTCATTGCTTCCGTCATACTCGGCCTGCGTGAAGATGCCAGTGGGCCCGACAATGTTCGGATCGACGTCAGGATTCACGGCAGACGGGCTGCCGTACTGGTCGACGATGTACGCCGATTTGGTGTAGCTGCACGCCTGAATACCCGCGGTCCCCAATGCCGCCGCATTCAGCGCTGCGCCGGCGCTGGTGCCGGTATCGTAGGCCTGCACCTGCGGATACTTGGCGTCGCTGATGCGCTTCATCGACTCCATGACATTGACGACGTCAGGATTCGTGCCGTTCGACAACGGCGGCAGCAGGGTGGTCAGTTGGCCTGTGCTAACCAGACCCTTGCTATCGGAAGAACTGGAGATCTTCACCGGCGCGGCGCTCGGTATCATCATGGACATCGGCGACATGGAATTGCCGCCCGACATCGAGCTGGTGGAACCGATCAGGTTGAGCAGGCCGCCGCGGGCGCCATAGGCATAGACACCGTACATGGGATTATGGGGGTTCACATTGGTATCGTTCTGCGACAGCGCGGGAATGATGGTGCCCGTGGTATTGGTCAGGGCAGTCGCGGTCTTCACCCTGGCCTTCATGCCGCGCAGGTGCGCGCTATCGCTGTGGTATCGCAGCCCGAAAGTCGAATCGATGAAGTTTCCGGTGGTGCTGGGGTTCGGCACCATCGTTCCCGGCAGGCCTAATTTGTTGTAGCCGGCCACCGACAGGAAGTCCGTCTGTCCTTTGGGACCGCCCACCAGCACATTGGACCCCGCGATGTTGCCGCCACCGGCCAGGTCGAAGCAAATGAAGGGTATCTTTCCCGCACCTGTGGTGATGCCGCAAGCAGCGACGGCAGTCTGCGTGGGACCATCCAGCAGGCTGCCGGCGCGCGCCAAGCGCGGATCGGCCATTAGCCCGAGCAGCGTAGGACCTACAACGGTCGCGGCACCCGACATGAATCCCTGGGCCACGAACTCGCGTCGCGTCCTGGGCCGGGCATGATCCGGATGACGGAGCGGTTCGTGCAGGCCAAGGCCCTTGGGCGGTTTCTTACTCATAAATGACAACCTCTTCGCTTCTTCTGCTGCCTAGTTAATCATCACGTCGGCGCTGCCGAGCGCGGCTGCGCAGGCCGCGGCCGTCACAGCCTGAACTCGCGCCAGCGTCGTACAAGATGACGACGTGCAGAGTTTGCCGATCAATTGATTGAGTTCGTTGATGACCGTGGACTGAGCCGGCTGAGTCATCAGCCCGGTGCCGATGACCCTTGCGGCCAGCGCGCTGCTCACTTGGTTGGCGCCCGCCGCAGTGCCCGTGGGTCCGAACAGCGAGCTGCTGAACGTCACGCCGGGAAACAGTTGCGCCGCAGCCGACGAATTGACCGCCATGTTGCAGTACTGAATCGTCAGTTGCGCTATACCCACTTGGTTGGCCGAGGAGAAGCTCTCCAAGGTCGGGTCGGAGGGCATTTGCTGCTGCACCGTGGTATAGGTCTGCAGAACCGCCGGGTTGGTGGTCGCCACGCCGGTGAGCTTCGACAAGCTGGAATTGACCTGCGCGAAGGTGCGCACACCCACCGCCGCAGCCACCGGCGGATAGCTCGCCGTGATCGGAATCGGCACGGGCTCCGTGGTCACATGGGTCTTCGAGCCGAGCTGGTCGAAACTCAGGAAGAACTGATCCGTGAGCGGGCCGCTTTGGATGGCGATCACCGTGCCAACTCTCGACAGCAATTCGCCGGCAGTAGTGTAGTTGGCCGCGGTCACCGTGGTGCTAAGGGTGCTATAGGCCTGGCCGACGGTCGGAATGTTGCCGTTGATGCCAATGCGCATGCCCTTGACCACCACGTTGTCCGGCTTGACCTTCGGATCCAGCGAGATGAATGTCGGCGAGGTGAATAGGTAACTTGCACTATCGTACTGGCTGGCAGTGAGCATGACATAGCCCTGCGACACGCCGGTCACCGCAGCCACGTTGAACAGCACAAAGAAGCGCTGGCCGACGCCGGCATTGAAGTTCTGCAGGATCTGCGGCGCCGTGAGCGCGCGATCATGGATGGCGACGAACTTGATGAGTCCTTGCCAGGAACGATCGCTGGAGACTTCGTTTCCCAGCACCAGAGCGAAAGTATCGTCCCAATTGGCAATCGTGCCGCCCTTCTGCGGGTCGGTGACGTTGGTATTCACGCCGTTGACGAAAATCTGGCGACCGTTGACCGGATCATAGGTCAGCACTACATGCTGCAGGCTCGCCTGCAGCACCATGGCGGCGGTCGCGGTGGCCAATTGCGGCATGCCGTTCAGATCCGAGTTCGAACTGCGCATGATGAAGTCGTAATTCTGGTTGGTCTGGCCCAGCGTGAAATTGCGCAGGGTGTCGCCGCCCGAATAGCTGACCATGTAGGAGTTGTCCGCCGCCACCAGTGCCGGAGCAACCCAGGCCTCCACGGTGTACTCGCCGGTGGCCTCGATCAGGTCATGAATCTTCTTGCTCGACGACGTCGACGCCTGCGCCTTGCCGCCGGCACCTACTGTGATGCCCCAGCCGCCCGCCCAGCTGACGATACCCGATAGCGACAGATCGGCCGACGGATCGACACCGCTGGTGTCGTAGGCGACAAGACCGGTGCCGGTTTGGAATTCATACTTGGCGATCACATTCGAATCGAAGCGATTGGCGCCGCTGGCGATCGTGCCCTGCGCCAGCGACAAGGCCTGGCTCGTCACCAAGGACGTATCGACGGCGGTCGTAGGAACCATGCCGGCAAAGCTTTGAATCGCGGCCAGGAAGATTCCGGCGCTGCTGCTGGCCGGCCCCACCGTGGTGACCCCCGCGTCGGTTGTCATGGTGCCGCACACCGTCCAGCAATTGTGCTGATCCACAGCCATCCGGCTGACGAAGCGCGAGCTGATGGGCGTGTTCAAACTCATCTTCGGTATGGCGTACTGGTACGCCTGGTTAACATCGGACGAAGCGAAGTATGGCGATACCGGCGTAGCAGCGTCGGGAGCGTGGCACTTCGAGCAATACTGCGTCAGCAGCGGATACACCGTGGCTTGGAAATCCGCCGGCGCCGCGGGGAAGTTCTTGCTGGGTCCGACGATTTGCGACGGCGGAGCCGTAAGCTGAACCTGCGTGCCCGTGCCGCCGATGGCGGCGCCGGCCCAGTTGCTGATCCAGGTGGTCAAAATTTCGCCGCAGGCGCTAGGGTCTGCCAGCCAGCAATTGTGTCCGCCGCTAACCTTGGTCACGATCAGCGAGGTCGAGGGTTGCTGCAGATTGACCACGGTGTTGGCCTGCGCGTAGGCCAGGTTCACATCATCACTGCGCGCGAAATTAGGCATCTGCGCGGGTGACGTTGCGTTATGGCACTGTCCGCAGCGATTCTGGACGCGCACATTGGCCCAGAAATTGACCGCGAAGGCTTGCACATCGGCGGTGGCTGGAGCGGGGCCGGTATACGCGTTCGCGGAACTGGTCGGCGCCGTGGCGTCGGTCGCCGTGGTGGGCGCGCCGCCGCCGCCGCACGCTGCCAGTCCCAAGGACAGCGCAGCGATGAAGCCGGCGAGGCGCACAACGGTCGTGTATTTAATGTTCATGATTAAATCCCCGCCGTGCAGTAGACAGCCGCGTCGATAAACACTTGCCGCAGCGAGTAGCCGTTCGACTTGAACGAGGCCACCATGGTGTTGACCTGGCTGCTGTCCTGGGCATTGCTCGGCGCGCGCAGGCACACATACTTGAAGACCCGCGAGACTTGGCAGCTGGCAAAGGCCGCACTGCCTTCGAGTTCCTTGCCCAGGCTATTGGCGCCGTTGCCGCTGCCCGACTGCGCCGGATCCCAGCCCAGCAGGGAATTCACTCCGCCGCGCATGCGATTGGACCAGCTGTCGTCGGGAGTGATGAACCCTTGGGGGAAATTCGTATTGTTGATGAAGTACTTCGGTTGGACCTGGCCGGCGGTATAGACGATGGTGCCGGCGGCGCCCGTCGGATCGGTGGCGACGTTGTAGGTGTAGTTGTAGTAAGCGAATGCCTGGGCCATCGGGTCCATGCCGCTGTGGCATTCGATGCAATTGTTCAAGAATAGGCTGCTGTCGCCGCCCGGGCTGCGCGTCACATCCTGCCGAATGCGATCCGGCGGACGGGTGATGTCCGGGATGGTCTGCAGGTCGGCGCACAAGTGATTCATCAT
>JANYIY010000369.1 GCA_025358615.1 Gammaproteobacteria bacterium
CGAATAAGTTAAATCAAATTCTGAACAGCGGCACGCTGCAGGCGGCGCTAATTCCGCGCACCGCAGCATTGTAGAAATGGTGTGCGCGGCCGATAAGCCGGAAGTCAGCTAGATCAGTGGGCGCAGGGGCGGAGTATCCAGTGTCAAATGTTTTTGGAATAAGTGTTTCGGCGTTGCAGGCGTTTCAGGCTGCGATCAACGCCACCAGCAACAATGTGGCGAATGCCAACACGCCGGGCTACGACCGCGAGACCGCCAATCTCAGCGAAGCGCTGCCGCAGTCGAACGGCAGCAACACCGTCGGTTCCGGCGTCGTGGTCACTGGGATCAGCCGTGCCTACAGCCAGGCAGCGGCGAATCAGTTGAACAGCTCGCAGAGCTCTTTGGGACAGCTCACGGCACTGCAGAGCTACACCTCGCAGATCGATAATCTATTCGGTACCAACGCGGGGGGCCTGAGCACCGCGCTGCAAAGTTTCTATAGCGCCTGGTCCGACGTCGCCGACAATCCGACCTCGACTGCCTCGCGGCAGGCACTGCTGGGTCAGGCGCAGAGCGTCGCTACCAGTATTCAGAACGACAGCTCACAGCTCAACGCCTTGAACACCGACGTGAACGGGCGCATCACATCGGACGTCACCCAGATCAATTCCCTCGCCACGCAGATCTCGGCCCTTAACAAGCAGATCGTGGTGAGCACCGGGCAGAACGGCGGCCAGCAGCCCAACGCACTGCTCGACCAGCGCGACCAACTGCTGTCGAACCTGTCGCAATTGGTGGGCGTCACCACGACCACGGACAGCAACGGCTCGCTGAATGTTTTCGTCGCCAACGGGCAACCGCTGGTGCTGCAGGGGCAGACCACCGCGCTCACCACGGTAGGCAATCAATTCAACGCGGCTCAATTGGAGATTTCGACCTCTGCCCTTAACGGCACACCCATCAGCGGCAACATCACGTCGGGAGATCTGGGCGGCCTTCTGTCGGCGCGCACTCAAGTGATCAATCCGGCCTTGAATCAATTGGGCCAAGTGGCCACGGCTTTGAGTCAGACTGTGAATTCGCAGCAGGCTCAGGGGCTGGATCTGAACGGCCAGTTCGGCGCCGCGATATTCTCCACCCCTGCCGCCGCTGCCGTGTCCTCGTCCAGAAACACGGATACCGTCGGGGCGAGCGTGAGCGTGACCGACGTTGGAGCGCTGACGGCGAACGACTATGTGTTGTCGTACAAGGCGGGCGCGTATTCGCTGACGCGCAGCAGCGACGGCAGCAGCGTGACGCTGTCCGGCAACGGCACGGCGGCGAGTCCTCTGACCGCAGAGGGACTATCGATCGTACTGTCGGGAACGCCGGCAGCGGGCGATCAATTTCTGATCCAGCCCACGGCCGGGGCTGCGTCGAGCTTAAAAGCGGTGCTGACCGATCCTTCAAAGATTGCGGCGGCCGGTGCGGTGCAGACATCTGCCTCCAATACCAATACGGGTGATGCCACCATCAGCGCGGGCAGCGTGCTCGATGCCGCCAACCCCAATGTGCTCAACACGGTTACCATTCAGTTCACCAGCGCCACGACCTACTCGGTCAATGGCGGAGCCAACGTCGCTTACACCGACGGCGGCAATATCGACGTCAATGGCTGGCAGGCGCAGATCAGCGGCGCTCCGGCCAGCGGCGATGTATTCACGATCAAGAGCAACGCGGGGGGCACGGGAGACAATCGCAACGCTCTCGCGGCGGCCAATCAGCAGACGGTGGGCGTCCTCGGAAACGGCACCACCAGCATCACCGGCGCGGTGAGCGCCCTCATCACCGGCCTTGGCAGCCAGGCGCAGCAAATCAACACCGCGCAAACCGCACAGACCGCCATCAACACTCAGGCGGCCGCCAATGTGCAATCGGTCAGCGGAATCGATCTCAACGAAGAGGCCGCGAACCTGCTGAAGTGGCAGCAAGCTTTCCAGGCGGCCGCGCAGGCACTGACCATTGGCAACAGCCTGTTCACGACGTTGATCAACTCCGTGAACGGCACCTACCGCTAGGACATCATATGCGCGTAACCCAGGCCCTCAGTCAAAGCCAATTTCTGGCGGAAATCCAGACGCTGGAATCGAATCTATCGCAGACGCAGAACCAGATTACGAGCAATCAGTCGTTCACGACCGCCTCACAAAACCCGACGGCGGCGGGCAGCGTCAACAATTACAACCAGGCCCTGGCGCAAAGCCAGCAGTACGTGACCAACTCCAACAGCGCCCAGACCCGTCTGTCCACCGAGGACAGCACTCTGTCGCAAGTACAGACGCAGTTGCAAAGCCTGAGGGATCTGGCGCTCGAGGCGAACAATTCCAGCCTGTCGGCGCAGGATCGCAGCGCTATCGCGACTCAGGCCACGCAGATTCAGGCCAGCCTCGTGGGGCTTGCCAATACCCAGGACGGTAATGGCGAATACCTGTTCGGCGGCTTCGCGAGCCAGACCCAGCCATTCACGCAGACCGCGGGCGGCGCCACGTACAACGGCGATCAGGGGCAGCGCCAGGTGCAAATCGCGGCCGGTCAAACCATTGCGGACGGCGACAGCGGGGATGCCGTGTTCAATCAAATTCCGACCGGGAACGGTACCTTCGCGGCGGCTCCCGCGGCGGCCAACACGGGAACCGGTGTGCTGGGGGCGACAACCTTGTCACCCGCCGCCGGTACCTATGACGGCGGCACGTACGCCATCAATTTCACGGCGCCCGGTACTTATGAGGTTCGCGATTCAGCCAATGCACTGGTGACGTCCGGCACCTACGCCGACGGGGGTTCGATCAGCTTTCGCGGCGTGCAGGTCACGCTCAACGGCCAACCGGCCGCCGGCGATTCGTTCAGCGTCGCGCCCAGTACCAATCAAAGCGTGTTTACGACGGTGCAGAACATCGTCAGCGCGTTGCAGGTGGGCGGCAGCACTTCTCGGGCCAATGCCCAGCTCAACAATGCCTTGGCGGGCGCCATCAACAATATCGATCAGGCGCTCTCCAGCCTCTCGAACGTCCGCGCCAGCGTCGGCGCCCGGCTCAATTCGATCACCACGCAGCAGTCAGTGGCCGGCAGCCAGAAAATTCAGCTGCAGAGTTCCATTTCGTCGCTGCAGAGCCTGGACTATGCCAGTGCCATCACCACACTCGATCAGCAAAACACGACCTTGAGCGCGGCCCTGCAGGCGTACACCATCACCCAAGGGCTGTC
>JANYIY010000382.1 GCA_025358615.1 Gammaproteobacteria bacterium
CCTATTATTAGAGGTGTATTCGCGAATTAAGATATCGTCTTTGCCGGATTGAGGCTATTGCATCGATCAGGCCAATAATGCCTCCGGGAGGTTGGGTATGGCCTCAGGCTGGGCCTTGCGGTTGAATGGCATTGCACATAAGCTTCCTGCAGGGGACGATGGGCTTCGCAACCAATGGGTGAAGGTTGTCGCAAACTCAACAAAATAACGCCGCGCATCAGACGCCGGCGGGCGAATCACGATCGGACTGCCTTGATGACGCGCATCTATAAAGCACACGCTGGGAATCTCACTTATCGGCGTCCGCGCCTGCGCGTGGTTCTCGTGGATGAGCGCACCATACTTCGCAGGGGCGTTCGCGCAATGTTGAAAGGGGAACCGGATCTCGAGATAGTCGGCGAGGCAAACCGAGTCTCCGACGCGATCGCCCTCGCAAGATGCCTGCAGCCCGATGTCATCGTCACGGATGTGTTTGAAAATGGAAGCGGTATTCAGGCGATCCGCGAGATGCGCCGCGAATGCGCAGGGCTGCGTGTCGTGATGCTGACCGGCAGCAGGAACCGGGAATGGGAGCTCGCCGCCCTGACCGCGGGTGCGCAGGCCTATGTCACCATAGATTCGCCGATCGAAGTCTTGCTGCGCGCAATTCGTGCGGAAAATTCCGACATCGACTTCCTGGCAATATCGAGGCCCGAAGCACCCATCGAGGCGCCGGTCGCGGAGATAACTGCGCGCGAACGCGAGGTGCTGATCGGCGTGGCACTGGGTTATTCGAGTAAATGGATTGCCGGAAACCTTGGGCGCAGCGTCAAGACGATCGAGAAGCATCGGTTCAAGATGATGCATAAATTGGGACTGCGCAATGCTGCGGCCGTGACGCGCTACGCGATGGATAACGGCTTGCTGGATACCGAAAGTAAAGCGCAGGAATTACGCCCGGCAGATCTTCCTAGGGAACCCTAGGGTGGCCACGCCCGACCTTTGCGCGGCTGCCGGCGTTCATATCGAGCTCAAGGTTCGGCAAGAATTGCTTTCTGCCGATCACGGTAGACATCCTCGGTAATGAGGCCTTCATCGTAGAAATGCTTCAACTCGCGCAGCTTGGCTTCCTTTGTTGCAACAGCGTGAGCGGAATTCGCTGCGGTCGCCGCAACGCCGGCAGCCGGATTACCTGCCGGCGGCGGTAGCACGGTGGGCGCTGCTACGTTGCGCGCCGAGCGGTGTCCGTTCACACAGGCCTTGAGGCAATTATTGTGTTCTGCGGGGCATTCGACCGCGGCACGTTCGGGAAATCCCGAAAATATCTGCGGGCATTGATCATAGTGCGCATTGCAAGACGCCGTGCAGGCTGCCTCGCTTACCTCGGGTGCGCGCCCCCACTGCACGGTGCCGCAGCCGCTGAGAATCAAGGCGAGCGCCGCGGCACTCTTTTTCATGGTCGAATCTCCCGCTTTTTGATGGTTCGGCTGCGTTCGGCACGGCTGAGGCGCATCGAATTATGGACAACGCACACGCTCGACAGCACCATCGCCGCAGCTGCGACCACGGGCCGCAACAGTCCGCACGCCGCAATGACCACCGCCACGGCGTTGTATGCGAATGCCCAGACAAGATTCTGCCGCACGATACGCATTGTTCTGCGCGCGAGACCGAGCAAGCCGGGAATCTCGCGTAGATCCTCGCGTAAAATGACTACGTCGGCGGTCTCTTTGGCGAGGTCCGCGGCGGGACCGAACGCGATGCCGGCGTCGGCGGCTCCCAAGGCCGGCGCGTCGTTGACGCCGTCCCCGACCATCGCGACCGGTCCCAATGTGCGCAGCGCGCGGATGCGCAGCGGCTTCTCGATGGGGGACAATTCTCCGGCAAACTCCGTCAAGCCGATGGTGCCGGCAACCCGGGCAACAACCTCCCGGCGATCTCCTGACAGCAAGTGGCACGACACCCCCATGCGAGCCAGGGTCTGCATCGTATCGAGCGCTTCGGGCCGGCACGGATCGTCAAGAACCAACTCACCGGCCAGATGTCCATCGATCGCAATCGCGGTACTGGATTCGCTGTCGGCCGCCGCTGCTGCGCGAAGTTCGACTCCACCGGCGGCCAGCCAGGATCGCTTGCCGACCGCGACACGGTGGCCCTCGACACAGCCCTGAACACCGCCGCCGGCCCACACATGCACGTCGGCCGCTGCCGGTACTGACTGACCACGCTCAAGCACCGCAGCGACGACTGCCCGTGCGAATGGGTGGCTCACCTCCTGCTCAACGCCTGCCGCAAGCCTCAAACTCTCCGCCGCCGCAATGGCACCCAGCGGCGAGCGATAGTCGACGATCCTGGGCTTCCCCGCCGTGAGGGTGCCGGTCTTGTCGAACGCCACCACCCGCAACCGCGACAATGTTTCGAGCACCGCACCGCTGCGGACCAGACAGCCGCGCGCGGTTGCAATGGACAATGCGATGGTCGTCGCCATGGGAGTGGCAATGCCGAGTGCGCAAGGACAGGCGACGACAAGCACCGCGAGCGCCGCCTGGAAGCCTCGCTCCCACTCACCCGCCAGGCCCCACCAGCAACAACTGCCGATCGCCACCACCGACACCGCGGGAATGAAAATGCTGACGACGCGATCGACCACCGCTTCGGTCGGCGCCCGGTGGTTGCGAGCATCGAGTGCAAAGCGCGCGACCCGGTCGGCGAGCGTCTCGGCGCTGCCGGCGGCGCGAATCTGCAACGCGCCATCCACTGCAGTGGATCCCGCGTTGACGGAATCTCCCGCCGCGACGCATCGCGGCCGCCATTCGCCGGTCAACAGTGGTTCGGTGACGTCGGCGCTGCCCGCCGTTACGGTGCCGTCCACCGGAATTTCTTCGCCGGCCCGTACATGCACGATCTCGCCCGGCGCCACGGAATCGGGCGAAGCAAGAACTTCCGCACCCTCGCGAAAGAGTCGCGCCCGGCGGCGAGTGCGGCTCATGGTCGGCGCGAGCAGCGCCAGCGCACGGCGCCGCGACTCTGCATCGAGGTACTGGCCCAGGGTCACGAAGACGAGCACCATCGTGCCCGAATCATAGTAAAGATGGTGGCCGCCGCGCAGCGTCTGAGCGGCCGAGAAACCGATGGCCGCCAACGTCCCGAAGCCTATCAAGGTCTCGAGTGTGAGTCGGCCGCGAAACAATCCGCTGAGTGCAATGCGGAGCATC
This sequence comes from Gammaproteobacteria bacterium, assembly GCA_025358615.1. GTDB lineage: Bacteria > Pseudomonadota > Gammaproteobacteria > Steroidobacterales > Steroidobacteraceae > Bog-1198. Next base: position 3,195 of record JANYIY010000382.1, read on the forward strand.
GGCACGCCGAGCAGCGCAAACACGGCGAACGAGGAGAAAAACATGATCCATGAGCTGGTGCGAACGACCTGCGGGCCCAACGCGTCGAGGGTTCCGAAATAGGTCAAGCTCTGAAACATCATGATATTACCGCTGAGAAGTGCGGCGAGACCCAGTTTCGCTAAAAACCAATCGGCGCGCCCGCCCTCCCCGGCACTGCCGATTACGCGAAACACCAGAACGCAGCCGACGCAGCAGAACAGCAGCGTTTCGGCGCCGTCGGTGTCCCGATGCGGGCGAAGAGGCAGCGGCAACCGGCAATGCGCACACTGCCGTGACGTCAAGCCGCGAATGAAACCAGCATGGGTTGCCGACATCACCACCATCCTGTCGAGGGCACCAAACCAAAACTCGCGAGGCCTCGCAATATCAAAAGCACTCCGAGCGCCACCAACAGCGCGCCGGCCAGACGCTGTGCCTTCACGCGTCGCAACACGGCCTGCGGAACCAGCGTCAATGCAAAAACCGCCGGTACCGTCCCCAGCCCGAACACCAGCATGGTGATCGCGCCCATGATTGGCGTCCCGGCGAGCGACGCCCGGCTCGCCGCCGCGTAGACGAGGGCGCACGGAAGCCAGCCCTGCAAGGCGCCCAGGAGGAGCGGTGCAGCGGCCGCAGGCGCGCGATTCAGACGCATGCGGCCGGCCATGAGCAGTCGTCCCAAGCCCGCCGCGGCGACGATGTGCGCTGGATCGCGAATCCATCCGATCATGGACAAACCGAACATCAGGGCCGCGCCGCCCGCCACGATCGCAACGATGCCGGTGAGGCCGAGGCGCCCCGCCGCCGCTTCAGCGATTTGCCCAAAAGCTCCGACGATGAAGCCGATCATGCCGTACGTCGCAATGCGCCCGATGTTGAACAGCAACCGCAGGCCGCAACGCGCTCGCGGACTCGTGCCTTGGGGGACGAAATGGGCCGTACACATCGCCACATAGGGACCGCACATGGCGACGCAATGGGCACTGCCGAGCAGCGATGCGCCGAACAGGAGCACCAGGTCACCACCCATCGGTAGATCAGCATGATGCTGGTGCACGTTGCCTTGGTGCCTACGGCCTCACGGATTGCGTCGGCTCGCTCAGGTCCTCATCGTCCTTCGGCCAAATCTGATACTTGCCCTCCTCTACGTCGCGAAACTGCCCGGTGCGCACTGCCCAAAGGAACACACACCAGGCCGACATCGACATGAGAAAGGAGCTGAAAAACATATAAAAGGTGATGTCCATTCAAATTCCTTCCTGAATTGCAGGAAGTTCCGGCACTTGGGCGTTCCAAGCGACCCCCATGACATTATTCAGGACCGCGAACGCGGCCGCTGTCATCAAAGGCTGCGCCACCACAATCGCGATGAATCGCAGAAAGACCCGATCCGCGGCCCTGCCATCCGGGATCGAACCGTAGGTGACCGTAAAGCGGAACAAGAACCACGCAAGCAGTAAGTTGGTCACGGCATAGATGACCCAGCACAGCGCGACCGCCGCGGTGCCCCAACGATTCAAGGGCACGCCGACAGCCACGGCCAGGAAAAGAATGAACCAAACGAGAAACAATCGGAACAATCGCCGCGATTGCACCTCGGCCTCGACCAGCGGCGGTGCAGCGCCGCGCGAGCGCGATTTCAGCAGCCGCGCCAGCACCCACACCACGGGCACGAGCAGCGCCGGCACCATGTAGGACGCGAATGTGATCTCAACGATTCGAAACAACACCGGACCCATCGTCATCCCCCTCGCGATATATTAGCGCGCCGCCGAGAACCCCGCCCGGGTCGGTACGGGCGTACCGCTGCGTTCGCTCGCCAGCGACAAGGCGTAATAGACCAGAGCCCAACGTCGCCTGTCGCTGAAAGCTTGCTTGTCCGCGTCGCTCATCTTTTCCAGGTCCGCAGAGGTGGGCAGGGAGGCAACGTAGGCCTGCAGTTCCTGCAATTCGTCGCTGCTGAACATGGCCTTGCCGTTAACTTGCGTTTTCCACGCGCTGAGATCCGGAAATGCCTCGCGGGGATACAAAATCGTATCGTAGAACGAGGGCATTGGAGTCCCATTGAGCCCGGTATTGAACGTTCGATATACGTCCGCCGGCGTGTCGCCAAACTTGAAGGCGCCCGATGTGAAATCGAACGGGTGGATGGGCGTCTCCCAGTCGTCCACCAAGTCGTTGGAGGATGGTCCGTCGCCTTTCCCGGCGTTGCCGTGACAGGACCAGCATTGCAATGTGCGGTAAACCATGCGGCCCTCCTTGATGACCGCCGCGGGAGCTTCCTTGACCGTGGGATACGGCGGCGCGGAGGCCGGGATCGCATCCGGCACGGGTTCCGTTTTGAATCGCGGCGACAGGGTCTTGATGTAGTCAACGAGATCCCAACGGTCCTGCTCGGGTATTACGTGCCCATCGGCGGCATTGCCCCATGCCGGCATGATTTGACCCTTGCGCACACCCCGGCTGATGGTTCGGAATAGGTCCTCGTCGGTGGGCAACGCGCCTGATGGCGTGGTCCGACTCTTGAAGGCGCCCGCAGTGAAATCGCGTGGCTGAGGATTGAGGAAGTGATAAGCCGCGTTGAAATTGGTGGAACTCTTGGTATCCGCGGTGGTGCGGCCATTGCCATATAGGCCGTGGCATCCAGAACACTTGTTTTCAAATACGACCTTGCCCCGCGCCGTGCGCAGTTGCAACGGTTCGTGGGTCGGTGATCGGTGCACGGCCGGCCAGGCCTCCCAGGTGCGCCAGTCGCCGATGGCGGTGCCGATTTTCTGCATGTAGGCCTCGACGCCGACCATCTCTTCGGTCGGGACCGGACCGTAATCGTGCATGTCGATAACGCCGTCGCCTTGGCTACCGTCGGCATTCAGCGGATAGACGTCCAGATCCTTGAAATTTGCCGGCATTTGTCCGATCGCGGCGAGTTCCGATTTGGTGACGCGCCCATCGTGGTTGGTGTCGTACTTTTGAATGAACTCGGTCACGGCGCGGTCATGAGCCGAATCCTCGGAAAACAGCCACGAATAGCCAGGCATCATCGATTCGGGTTCGACGTCACGTGGATTCCAGTGATGCGCATAGTGCCATTCGTCTGAACGCCGGTTGCCTTCGCGAGACAAATCAGGGCCGATCCGACGCGTCCCGAACATCTGCGGCACGTCGTAGATGAACTCACCCGCCTGGCTAACGGGCCCCCACTTGTCGGAGTCTCGATTAACCGGACGGACGAACTGCGAATGGCAATACCAGCAACCTTCGCGAATGTAGACTTTGCGGCCCAGATTTTCGACGTCGGTGCGATGCGGCGTCGCCACTGTCTTGCCCTCGATCGTCGTCACCGTTTCAGGCCGGGTCAGCGACTTTTCCAGATACGGAATGAGTCCTTGGCTGGTCATGGACAGCGCGTAGAAGCCGAGCGCCGCGATTAAGATCACCGGTTCAATGCGGTTCAACTGTTTTTGCTCCCGTTTCTCAAGACCACTTCGGCTCCGGCAAATAGTCAGCCGGTGCGCCCGCGGGCACCGGAATTGCCTTGCCATGCTGAATGGTCATGTAGAGATTCCAGAATCCGAGCGCCGCGCCCACGTCCATGGTGATGCCGGCGAGCGACCGAATGATCCAATAGGGCTTCATGGCTACCATCGACTCGACGAAGTCGGTGCCTGCCTGCAACATCGTCCCTTGCAGCATTCCTTGCAGGGTCAAATCGCCCGCCATGACCGAGAAGCCCGCCACGGTCAGCCAGTAGTGCCACTGCGCGAGATTCTTCGAATACAACTCGCGGCGGGCAAGCCGGGGCGTTACCCAGTACATCCCGGCGGTCGCCCAGATGACGAAGGTGCCGAATACGGTCAAATGCGAGTGGCCGATGACGAAGTCCGTGAAATGCGTGAGCCGCTGCATTTCGCGCAAGGCCTCTGTCGAGCCCTGAAAACATCCCAGCAGGTAATACAGCGCGCCGATGACGATGAACTTTGCGGGATAGGAATCCTGAAAATTTTTCCAGCCGCCCACGAAAGTTCCGTAAAAATTCTGGATGACTGTCCACACCGGAATGATCAGCATCATGGAGGCGACGATCGCTATGGTCTGCGTCCAATACGGAATGGGGCTGTAGATGTAGTGATGGGTACCGACGAAGGGATAAAAAAACGCCAGCGACCAAAATCCAACCAACGACAGCTTATGGCTGTAGAGCGGGCGCTTTGCCGCCAATGGCAGGAAATAATAGGCAACCGCGAGACCCGCCGGCGTGATCCATAAGCCGACCACGTAGTGAATATACAGTCCATGCATGGCCGCGTTATTCACGCCGGGCATGTAAAACGGCAGGATGAAGTGTCCAAAGGCGTAATTCATCGCGGTCCAGATGTAGGCCGACGACATATACCAAAGGCTCACGTAAATGCGCGGTTCAGTCCGCCGCTTGATCGTGACGACGACTTGGATGCTAAGCATGCACAGCACGATCTCAACCGGAATGCTGACCCAGATCGGGAACTCACCCGCCTCGATGCCGCTGTTGTAGCCGAGCATCAGGGAGACGAACCCGACGATCAGGGCGATGTTCCACATCCAGAAAATATGGTGGCCCCAGCGCGGCTTGTACATGGGCACACCGCACAGCCGGGGTACGATGAAATAGGTCAATCCGATTACTGCGGTGGAGAAACCGCCGAATACGACGCCCATGACGTGCACCGGACGCAGCCGACCCCAAGTGAGCCAGGAAACGTGACCTAGGAAATCATAGTAGTTGAACTTTATCGACACGATGGCACCGATGGTGGGTGCGAAAACCAGCCAGAACGCCCCTGCCGCCATGTACTTGAGAATGAGCTCCCGATCGAACAATTCGCCGGTGGTCGAGGCGACCGCCGGCGCTGCGCGTCCGCCTTCAAACATCGTGTTCGCAGCGGTACTCATGGTTCAGCCTTTGTCCGTCCAGAAAGCAATCGTGTACCACACCATCCACACGAACATTACCGCGTAGACGATTGCCAGCCACAGCGGAATGATGCCGTGCCTCTCCTCGATGCCTGACGGCTCATAGCGGCTGATCGATTCGGAATGAGTGTCTTTGTCGCTCACCGGGCTCCTCCCGCTGTCGTACTGGCAACGGTGCCCGCCATGTTCTTCGCGTAGCCCGGGCTCAAGCTCTGAATGAAGTGCACGAGATCCCAGGCATCCGTGCTGCTGAGCGAGTCCGCGAATGTCGGCATCGGCGTTCCAGCAAGACCCGACATGAACACGCGATAGATATCAGTAGACTTATCGCCGCATTTCACATGTCCTTTGGTCAGATCATAGGGAACCAGCGCATTTCCCCAATCGTCCTTCAGTTCGTGCGCGGACGGACCGTCACCCTGCCCCCCTGCGCCATGACACTGCGCACAGTTGTACTTCTGGTACACGGCATCGCCGCGCGCGACCGAAGCGTCGCTGTACCCTGGATCAGGCGGAATGATGATGGGATCCTGGGGCTTCTCAGTGGTAAAGCGCGGCGAGAACGTCTTGATGTAGGCGATCACGTCCAGGCGCGATCGCTCATCCAGAGCTCGCCATGTCGGCATGTACGTGCCGTAAAGCCCGTTGAGCAAAGTGTGCTCTAGATCGGAATCAAGCGGCAGCGAGCCCGACGGGGTACTGCGCCACTTGTAAGTGCCCTGACGATAATCTCGCGGCTTGATGCTCATGTACTCGGCCGCCTCGCCCTGACCGTTGCCCTGCGCACCGTGGCATGACAGGCAATACCGCTGGTACACCAACTTGCCGTTCCCCGCGTTGCCGGTATTCGCCGCCTCGGCAGAACCGGCCGCGAGAAGCAGCCCGGTCAACACCGGAACCCACAGCGCGACTCGATAAAACATAGTTACACCCCTCAGAATGCGGCGGATCGCGAATCGACGAAGCCGCTAGTACGTGAAGTCGACTCCCAGCATGATGTTGTCCACGCGCTGATCCAGTCCGCCGATGCCGATTCCCTTGACCTTGTCCGACGATATTTCGCCATGGAATGCGACTTCGTCTCGGATGCTGTAGGCGATCGTGTACCGTGCGCCCAACGTCCATTGATCCTGGTTGTTGTAGTTCGAGGGGGCCGTACTCAGGGACTGGTTCTGGTTGCGAATGATGTCGTAGCGGCCAAAGATGCCCCAGTGCAAGAGGTCCGTTGGAGGCACCCAGATCGCTTCCACAAAGGCGCCGTTCCAGGTGCCGGCGCGATCGGCGCCCATCAACAGCTCCTTCTTGTCAGAGCCATGCCCATAAACGAAATCCAGGTGCAGCGGTGCTACCGTGGGTCCAAGCCAGACGTTCGCTTCCACCCCATACCGCGTGGAGGATTGGAGCTTGCTGCCGCTGCCCGGGATGGGCGCACCGCCCGACGTCAGGAACTCCGTGGGATAGTTGGCCACGACTCCCCAAGCGCCGAACTCGGCTTCGGATACCGGCCCATCCTTGAAGCGGAAATATTTTTGGAAATGACCATACACCGAGGGCGAACTCAGACCATTCTGCGAGCCCAACGAATCCTTCGCCGAAAATACCGACACGCTGTAGCGGGTAAGCGATGTTTGATCGTGGCCCAGGAATTCCACGCCTTGTTGATTCTCGCCCATGTCATAGGCCGACAAATTGTTGCCGCCCGGTACGCCCGGATGGTACGAATAGAGAAGGTAGGAATCCGTCAGAGAGATCCCCCGGTGCCCCGATGCCGGCAGGTCGACCTCGTGCTGGCCGACCCGAATGTTCAGCCAATCCGAGTTCTTGAATATGCGGGAAAAGTACGCCCAGTAAGACTCCAGATGCACGTTGCCGTCAGCTGCGAAGCCGGTAGGCACCACCAGAAACGAGATGTCCTGGGTCAAGACCCCGGCCATCAATAAATCGATTGACGCATCGGCTACACCGCCGGAGCCGATGTCCTTCACGCCCTGATCGGTGGCTTGGTTGGTAGCCTTCGTATACAGATACCGCGGAGTAATATGGACGGCGACAGGCCAATATCCGGGATCCGCGGTCACGGCATCATCCCTGCCCAAACGCAGCTGATAGCCGTTGTCGCGAAAATTCCTGCCGAAATCATTCAGCACCGGCCACGACTCGTGACATGCCGTGCAGCGCAAGGAATATTTGCGTGCAAACGCGGGAATGGCGGAGGCCGGCGAGATAAAGACGAACATGACGATCGCGAATACCGCCAACTGCAGGACTACCCGCAGCGATCCATTTCGTGTCATGGCTACCCCCTAACGATAAAATGTATTTTATTTGGCCGCGAGCGAGATTTTGGATTTTGCGGTTTGGCCCGCTGCCACTGTGACGGGCACCGTGTTCTCGCCCGCCGCCTCATGCCACACTGCCAACGTATAGCTGCCCGGCGGAATGTCCTTGATGCTGAAATGTCCGTCGGCGCCGGTCGTCGCG
>JANYIY010000385.1 GCA_025358615.1 Gammaproteobacteria bacterium
CGGCTATCGCCGCGGCGAAAACCGTAAACGCGAGCAGACGGCGACTGGCGGCCAGCCTCATCTGACTAAGCGGCTACAATGCGGCGTTATCCGTCTCGCCGGTGCGGATGCGCAGCACGCGCAGAATGTCGGTAACAAAGATTTTTCCATCCCCGACCTTCCCGGTTTTTGAGGCGCCGACGATCGCCTCCATTACTTGATCCACGAGCTCGTTCTTGACGGCGACCTCGATGCGAGTCTTCGGCACGAAATCGACGACATATTCCGCGCCGCGGTACAGTTCAGTATGCCCGCGCTGCCGGCCGAAACCTTTGACCTCAGTCACAGTCATGCCAGACACCCCGATTTCGGAAAGTGCCGCGCGCACGTCGTCGAGCTTGAAGGGCTTGATAATGGCAGTGATCAATTTCATTCTAAACTCCGGTCAACCTTGGGCCGCCGCTACAATACTATTACGATTGCAGGCAACTGGCACGGCCATATGCGGCGGCGGCGGCTCGTTTCCCTGCAATCTCCCTTTCGGGGCGGGTCCCGACCCGTTATAAAGGCGTGCCTGCAAGCGAAAGGCAAATCTTGAGGATTTCGATGCTCTCGACCATAGTCATCATAGGCGGCGGCCAAGCCGGTGCACAGGCAATCGATACCCTGCGGCGGGAAGGCTTCAGCGGCCGCCTCGTGTTGATCGGCGATGAACCGGAATTGCCGTACCAGCGGCCGCCGCTGTCGAAAAAATACCTGTCCGGAGAAATGGCGGCCGATCGCCTGTTGTTCCGGCACCGTGCGTTCTATGACGAACATCGAGTCGAACTCAGATTGGGCAAGAAAGCCATCCGGCTCGATCCCGCTGCGCGGCAGGTGGAGCTCGCGGACGGCGAGAAAATTGCCTATGACCGGCTGTTGCTGTGTCTTGGTGCGGCATCGCGCCGGCTGACCTGTCCTGGTGCGGAGCTTTTGGGCGTGCACTATCTGCGCGGACTGGCCGATGTGGCGCCGATCCAGGCGGGCTGCAAAACTGCCGCTCGCGTCGTCATCATCGGCGGCGGCTACATCGGCCTGGAAACCGCCGCGACCTGCCGCAAAATGGGCTGCGATGTCACGGTGCTGGAAATGGCCGATCGGATCATGAATCGCGTGGTCGCGCCCGCCGTCTCGCGGTACTTTTCAGGCGAGCATGTTGCGCATGGCGTCAACCTGATTTGCGACACTCGGGTGGTACGTATCGAAGGCACCGGCCGAGTCGAACGGGTGGTCTGCGCCGACGGCAGCAGCCACGCGGCGGACATGGTGATCGTCGGGGTCGGCGCCATCGCAACCACCGAGCTCGCGAGCGCGGCGGGGCTGGCCTGCGACAACGGCATCGTGGTCGATGAATACTGCCGCAGCAGCGATGCGGCAATTTTTGCCGCGGGTGATTGCACCAATCATCCGTCGCTGCGTTTCGGCAGGCGGGTGCGCCTCGAATCCGTGGACAACGCCTTTGAACAGGCAAAGACGGCCGCACTCAATCTGCTCGATCGGCAGGTCACGCATGATCGGGTACCCTGGTTCTGGTCGGATCAATTTGACAACAAGCTGCTCATTGTCGGCCTCTCGCAGGATTACGACAGCCAGGTGCTGCGCGGCGATCCGGCTGCGCGCAGTTTCAGTGTCTGCTATCTCAAGGGCCGGGAATTGCTCGCGGTGGAAGCCGTCAATCACTCGAAGGACTACATGGCGGCGCGCAAGCTCATTGCCGAGCGCGCGCTCATGAATCCGGAGAAACTCGCCGACGGCGGTATTGCCCTCAAAGAAGCGGTTTAGGCAACAGGCCTTGCCGAAGATCGTGTTCATCGAGCCGGACGGCGTCCGGCGTGAGGTCAACGCGCCGGTCGGCATCACCCTGATGGAGGCTGCCCGCCAACATGGCGTTGCGGGTGTGGTGGCCCAATGCGGCGGCGCCTGCGCCTGTGCGACCTGCCATGTCTACGTCGATCCTGCTTGGGCCGCCAAGCTCGAACCGCCGGAGGACATGGAGGAAGGCATGCTGGAGAACGCCTGGGAGCCGCGCGACAACAGCCGATTGAGCTGCCAAATCCACATCACGGCGGACATGGATGGCTTGGAAGTCACCGTGCCGCAGCGGCAGCGCTAGCGGGTGGGCGTGCGAGCCAAGGGCCGTACTACTCGAAAACGATCAACAGGTCCTTGGTGTCGACCTGCTGGCCGGGACGGGCCAGGACCTCTTTGACGCCGCCGTCGCGCTCCGCGCGCACCGTCGTTTCCATTTTCATCGCCTCCAGCGTCAGCAGAACTTCACCCTTGGCGAGTTTCTGTCCCACATGTACCGGCACCGTGGCGATGGTGCCGGGCATGGGGGCGCCTACGTGATCCACATTGCCGGCCTCGGCCTTGCGGCGCGGCGGGCGCTTCGCCACCTGGCTGCGATCGGCGACCCGGATCGGTCGCGGCTGGCCGTTCAGCTCAAAAAATACTGTGCGCGTGCCATCCTCGTGCGGATCGCTGGTGGTCACGTAGCGCACGATCAAGGTTTTGCCGCGCTCCAGATCGATATTGATCTCCTGGCCTGCGTCCATTCCATAAAAGAATACCGCGGTCGGCAGCGCGCTGACATCGCCGAAGGAGCTGCGGTTGGCCGCATAGTCGACGAACACCTTGGGATACATCAGATAGGATGCAAGCTCATTGTCGGTGACGGCCCGGCCCACCTTGCCTGCTGCGATTTCACGCTCCGCCGCAAGATCCGCCGGCGGCAGCAGTTCCCCCGGGCGCACGCTGAGCGGCGCTTTGCCGGCGAGTACTTTTTTCTGCAGGGCGGCGGGAAATCCGCCGACCGGCTGTCCCAAGTCGCCGTGAAACAGGCGCACCACGGAATCGGGAAATGCGATCTGCACGGCTGGGTCGAGCACCGCCTCTCGCGTCAAGCCGCTGGTGACCATGGTGATAGCCATGTCGCCGACGACCTTTGACGTCGGCGTGACCTTGATGATGTCGCCGAACATCTCATTGACCTGCGCATAGGCGTGCGCCACCTCTGGCCAGCGGTAGTCATCGATGCCAAGCGAGCGGGCCTGCTCGCGCAGATTCGTGTACTGCCCACCCGGCATGCCGTGGACGTACACCTCGGAAGCGCCGGCGCGAATGTCGCTCTCGAACGCGATATAGCCGCGGCGCACCTGCTCCCAGTAGGTTGAAATCACCCGCACGTTGTCGGAATTGAGTCCGGTAGCGCGCGGGCCGTAGCGCAGCGCCTCGACGATGGACCCCAGATTGGGCTGCGAGGTCAGGCCGGACAGTGCATCGATGGCGCCGTCCACCGCATCCGCGCCGGCCTCGATGGCGGCGAGCACGCTGGCCGCCGCGATGCCGCTGGTGTCATGCGTATGGAAATGCACCGGCAGGCCGACCTCTTCCTTCAACGCCTTGACGAGCACCGCGGCGGCGCGCGGTTGGCATAGGCCGCCCATATCCTTGATGGCAAGCACATGCGCACCCATGGCCCGCAACTCCTTGGCGAACTTGATGTAGTACTTCAGGTCGTACTTGGTCTCAGCGGGGTTGGTGAGGTTGCCGGAGTAGCAGATCGCCGCCTCGCACAGCCGCCCGCTGTCGCGCACCGCCTCAATGGCCACCTTCATGTTGTCGGCCCAATTCAGGCAATCGAATACGCGAAACACATCGACGCCGGCATCGGCCGCACGCCCGACGAAATGCCGCACCACGTTGTCGGGATAATTGGTGTAGCCGACCGCATTGGCCGAGCGAAACAGCATTTGCAGCAGCAAATTCGGCATCGCTTCGCGAAACGCCGCCAGGCGCGCCCAGGGATCCTCGCGCAGGAAGCGCATGGCCACATCGAAGGTGGCGCCGCCCCAGCACTCCACCGAAAAGAGCTGCGGCAGCATGGCGGCGTAGTACGGTGCGATCAGCGCCAGGTCGTGAGTGCGGATCCGGGTGGCCAGCAAGGACTGATGCGCGTCGCGCATGCTGGTGTCCGTCAGCAAGACCCGCGTCTGCTGCAACATCCAAGCGGCGAATTTTTCCGGTCCCAATTCATCGAGCTTCTGTTTGGTCCCGGCCGGCGGCGGCTGCAGAGCGGCGCGCGGCAGCCGTGGAAACACCGGCTGCTTGGGCCGGACGCGCCCGTTGACCTCGGGATTGCCATTGACGATCACATCGCCGATGAAGGACAGCAGCCGCGTGGCCCGATCGCGTTTGCGCGGGCTGCGGAACAGCTCCGGAGTTTGATCGATGAACTTGGTGGTGTAATCGGCAGATGCGAACTGTGGATGCATGATCAGCTGATCGAGGAATCGCAAGTTCGTCACCACACCGCGTATTCGAAATTCCCACAGCGCTCGGTGCATGCGCGCGATGGTCTCTTCCGGCGTCGGCGACCAAGCCGTCACCTTGACCAGCAGTGAATCGTAGAAGCGCGTGATGATGGCGCCGGCATAGGCGGTGCCCGCATCGAGCCGAATGCCGAAGCCGGCCGGACTGCGATAGGCCGTGACCCGGCCATAATCGGGCACGAAATTATTTTCCGGGTCTTCGGTGGTAACCCGGCATTGCAATGCGTGGGCATTGACGCGGATGTCCTCCTGCCGCGGCACGCCGCTTTCCACGGTGCCGATGCGCGCGCCGGCCGCAATGCGGATTTGCGCCTTGACCAGGTCGATCCCGGTCACGCATTCGGTGACGGTGTGCTCGACCTGGATGCGCGGATTGACTTCGATGAAATAGAATTTGCCGGTGTCGGCATCCTGCAGGAACTCGACCGTGCCGGCGGCGCGGTAGCTTACTGCACGGCCGATCTTGAGCGCTGCCTCGCATAGCTCGGCGCGCTGCGTGTCCGTCAAAAAAGCCGCCGGGGCGCGTTCGACGACTTTTTGGTTACGGCGCTGCACCGTGCAGTCGCGCTCATACAAATGCACCAGATTGCCGTGCGAGTCGCCGACAATTTGCACCTCCACATGCCGCGCCCGCCGGATCAGCTTCTCGAGAAACACCTCATCCTTGCCGAAGGCGGCCTTGGCTTCGCGTCTCGCGGTCGCGACGGTCTCGAAGAGTTCCCGGTCATCTTCGATGACCCGCATGCCACGGCCGCCCCCGCCCCAGCTCGCCTTGAGCATGACCGGAAAGCCGACCGCGTGCGCCAGCTTGAGCACCTGCGCGTCGTCGGCGGGCAGCGGCGGCGTTGCCGGCATCACCGCCACGCCCGCGCTCTGCGCCAGATTGCGCGCCTCGACCTTGTTGCCCAACCTGCGCATGGTGTCGGGCAGCGGTCCCACGAAAATGATGTTGGCGGCTGCACAGGCCTCCGCGAATTCCGGACTCTCGGACAGGAAGCCGTAACCTGGATGCACGGCGTCGGCGCGGGCATCGACGGCAATGCGAATGATGTCGGCGATATCGAGATAAGCGTCGACGGGACCCTTGCCCTCACCCACCAAGTAGCTTTCGTCGGCCTTGGTCCGATGCAGCGAGAAGCGATCTTCCTGCGAATGAATGGCGATGGTTCGAATGCCGAGTTCGGTGGCGGCACGCATCACACGAATGGCAATTTCACCGCGATTCGCGATGAGCAGGCTTTTAATGGTCCCTGTTTTGGGAAATGGATTCATCGTTTGATGATAGCCTTGCGGCGTCGGAGCGACCAGGGGAAACCTAAGCAGATGTTTGGACTAGCGATTCATGGCGGCGCAGGTACCTTGCCGCGCGCCGAAATGAGCGGCGAGCTCGAGCTGAAATATCAAGCGGGCCTCGCCGCAGCGCTCGATGCCGGCTACAAGGTGCTACAAGGCGGCGGCACGAGCTTGGACGCCGTGACACGCGCCGTCATGGAGCTCGAGGATAGTCCGCTGTTCAACGCCGGCCGCGGATCCGTGTTCACGCTCGACGGGCACAACGAGTTGGATGCGGCAATCATGGACGGCCGTACGCTCAAAGCCGGCGCGGTGTGCGGCGTGACCCATATCCGCAATCCGATCGAACTGGCGCGCACCGTCATGAAGCATTCGGAATTCGTCATGTTGCATGGGGCCGGTGCCGAGGAATTTGCCTTGAGCCGCGGCATGGCGCTGGTGCCGCAAAGCTATTTTCATACTGCCGAACGCTGGCAGCAGTTGCAGCGCATCCGCGGCGGTGACGCCGCGCTGTCGGCGCTGACGATTTCCCATGTGGGAACCGTGGGAGCGGTCGCAATGGACACAGAGGGGCGGCTCGCCGCGGCCACCTCCACCGGCGGCATGACGGGTAAGCGCTACAACCGCATCGGCGATTCACCCATCATCGGCGCCGGCACCTATGCGGACGATCGCTCCTGCGCCGTGTCGGCAACCGGACATGGGGAAATATTCATTCGCGCCGCGGTGGCGCATGATATTTGCTCGCGCATGCGATTCGGTGGCCGCACTCTGATCGACGCCGTAAGGGAAGTCGTGCTCGAGGAGCTGCCGGCGCTCAAGGGCGAGGGCGGCGTCATCGCCATCGACCGCAGCGGCCACGTCGCCATGGAATTCAATTCGGAAGGCATGTTTCGCGCCAGTAGAAGGGCCGGCGAAGAGGCGCGGATCGCAATCTATCGGACTTGACTACAGCGCCCGCTGACCGCGGCGCTTTTCGAAGCGGCCGGTGCGCAAGGTATGGTATTCGGCTTCCATCACCACCACGCGATTTCTGCCCTGCTCCTTGGCGCTGTACAGGGCCTCGTCGGCAAGCTGGATGAGGCCTTCGTGGGTACGATTGCTGCTCGGCAGAATGAAGGCGGCGCCGATGCTCACCGTCAGCCGGCTCGCCACCCGCGAGGCTTCATGAGGAATGTTCAGTTCGGCTATGGAGCGCTGGATTCGCGTCAGCACTTCGGCAACGTATTCGCGGCTGGCTTCGTACAGCACCACTGCGAATTCCTCGCCGCCGAAGCGCGCCACGAAGTCCATGGGCCTGCGGGCGCACTGGCTCAAGGAAACGGCCACGGCGCGCAGACATTCGTCGCCCGCCTGATGTCCGTAGCGGTCGTTGTAGTCCTTGAAGCAGTCGATGTCGACCAACAGCACCGCGACTCGCTCTTCCTCGCGCACGGCCTGCTGCCAGGCGCGCTGGATGTGCTGGTCGAACATGCGGCGATTCTGGATGCCCGTCAGGCCGTCGCGCGCCACCATTTCGCGCAGCAGGCAGGCCTCGAGAAAGCGCATACGGCTGGTCTTTTCGTGCATGTAGACCACCGACGCGCAGAACAAATTGGCGGCGACCATGGCCAGCGAGTCGTAGGCGAATTCGTGCCCCGGCAGCTGCAGCTCGCTGCCTACGGCAAGATAGAGCAGCAGCACGATCATGTTGGCGGCGACCGCGTGGTAGAAAATGAGGCCGCCCATGAAGTAAACGAAAACGATGGTCAGCATCATGCACGGAAATAAAATCGACATGCCGCCGAGCGTGGCGATGATTTGAATCGAGGCGACCCCGAGCCCGAGTACGGTCGAGGCGACCACCGCCAGCGGCGGATAGAGGCGATCGCGGTGCGGAGAGAAACTCGACGCTAGGCCGATCAGCAGCGTCGGAACGATCACCAACATGTGAATCATGCTGGGAATCCGGTTGAGCTCGGGACCGAGCACGACGGATTCCATGATGGCAAAGGCAATGGTAATGACCACGGCCAGGCATAGATTCACGCGCGTATGCAGCACATTCTCTTCGAAATGCGTGCGCCTGAACTCGGTCTCGAGTTCCGGATTGAAAGTCAGCCATGGAAATCCCGCCTGCAGCTGACGGGCTTGCGGGGAATCCGGCAAGTCTGTGGTGGGGAGACCATTGGCGCTGCTCATTCACCACACCGTACTTAAGCGAGCTCCCCGGCTCAATGACCTAGGCCGCTTTTCGGAGCGAAAGTTCTTCACGCAATGGTTGGCGTTATGTCAAATAACGGCGCCGCTGAAACCGCAGCCGGCCGAGAACTCCCGCCAGGCTCAATCGGCCGCGTACTGGGCGAGATAGGTGTCGAAATTCACCTTGTCGGCGGCTTCGATGCGCGCCTGCGCTTCGTGCGACTCGCGGGCCGCGGCGGCAAAATCTACCAGGCGGCGTTCATTCGGCGGATACAGACCGAGGAAGTAGTCCTTGTGCAGCTTGGACATGCGCTGTGCCAGCTGGAAAAACGACTCGCCGCTCTGTTGCATGTCCGCCAGCAGCCGCGCCGAGGGCGTGCGCTCCACATCGTCGATTTTTGCCCGCTGCTGTTCCAGAGCAGACACATACGGACGGGCGCTCTCGCCGTGATCGAGCAGCTCGCATAGGCCTTGCATCGCATCCAGCAGCTCGCGCGCCCATTCCCGCATGGAAAAAACGCGCCCCTCGCGCTTCAACATGAGGTTCGGCTCGCGGCCGCGCCGCGCCACCAGCAAGTGATTGCCATCCAGGCTCGCCTGTTCGCTCGGCGCAATCGGCGCGCTCTCCCGCAATAGGCACAGCGCAAGAAACGCCTCGAGGAAGCGCAACTTGTTCTGATTGACCCCGACCGGATCGAATGCGCTGACATCGAGGGCGCGCACCTCGACGTATTCCACTCCGGCCCGTTGCAAGGCCTTGGTCGGGCGCTCGCCGGAACGCGCCACGCGTTTCGGCCGGATGTAGCTGTAATATTCGTTTTCGATCTGCAGAATGTTGGTATTGAGCTGCTGATATTCGCCGTCGACTTTGACGCCGATCTTCTCGTACGGCGGATAGGGTGTGCTGATGGCCCGCGACAGATCACCCACGTACTCGTCCAAGCTGTTGACGGAGACGTTTACCGTCGCCTGATTCTTGTTGCGATAACCGATATCGCTCATGCGCAAGGACGTGCCGAAGGGCTCGTAAAACGTGTCTGCATCCAGCTTGGCCAACGTGGTCTCGCGTCCCGCAAAAAAGCTCTTGGA
>JANYIY010000066.1 GCA_025358615.1 Gammaproteobacteria bacterium
GTCGATGAAAAACTCCAGCGCTTTATCTCGCCGATGGGCTTTGAACATATCAATTTCAACGGCGTGATCGTGTTTCCGTTTGATCACTACCGAACCCAGTTGCTCGCGCCGCGATGGGGCATTCGGGGCCGGCGTAGCGGCGTGGTTCAGCCGATCCGGCCAGGTTCAGCCGAACCCTAGACACTAGGAACGAGTGACGTTACTATGGTCAAGTGATTCGTTCTTTCAAGGACAGGCGCGCGGAAGCGATTTTTCGCGGCGAGTTCGTGAAAGGAGTCGACGGAAAGATTCAACAGCGTGCGCGCGAGAAGCTCAAGTACCTCGATGCGGCGGCGACTCTCGGTGACTTGGCCGTGCCGCCGGGTAATCAGCTCGAGGCGCTTAAGGGTGATCGCAAAGGCCAGCACAGCATCCGCATCAATCAGCAGTGGCGCGTGTGCTTTGTGTGGAAAGACGGAGAAGCGCTCGACGCGGAAATCGTCGACTAGCACTGACTTATTAATGAGTGTTCAACTATGGCAGCCAAAAAACTTCGTCCCGTGCACCCCGGCGACATCCTGCGCAACGACTTTCTCGCACCGCTTGGCCTCACGGCCTATCGCTTGGCCAAGGAACTCGGCGTGTCGCGGCCGACCGTGAACCAGCTGGTTGCACGGCATCGTTCGGTTACCGCGGAAATGGCCTTGAGGCTCGCGCGATATTTCGGGACGAGTGCTCAGGTATGGCAGAACCTCCAGGCGCAATACGATCTGGAAATCGCCACGACGAAGATCGGCAAGACGGTGAATCAGAAGATTCGACCGCGTTCTGCGGTGGAATCATCCCGGCGATCGGCGGCCGCCTGATCGCGCAATCCCATCTCGGGATTGGTCATAAAATACCCTATAGGTAGCTCGCCTTACCCATAGAACTAGAAGGGGTTACTAGCCAGCCAGATTTGCTGCTCTCCGTCATCAAAAGTATACTTTTAACAGTGAATGTACGGCGAGGCCGATACGCGCCAAGTGCTCTCGTCACTGCGTTTCGATGATCGAAGCCGCTTGGTGTTCGGCAGCGTAGGAGCGTTGCGGGGCAGCGGCCTTGGAATCCATCGCAACTGGGGCCGGCGCGCTCTCGCCAGGATCTTTCCGGCGTTGCGCGGCGTTGAATTCGAACATGAGTGGTATGGCCGGATCGGCATGACCTCCGATGCCATTCCGCGCTTTCACCAGCTGGCGCGCAACGCGGTATCCGTCAGCGGGTACAACGGCCGCGGCATCGCGCCCGGCACCACCTTCGGCCGCGACCTGGCGCATCTGGCGGCCGGCAAAATCACGCCGGCCGACCTGTCGCTTCCCGAAATGCCGTTGACGGCGCCGAGATTTCGAGTGCTGCGTGAATCCGTCTACGAGTTCGGCTCACAACTCGTCCATTGGACGGACGCGCGTTTGTAACGCCGCATGGCGCAAATCGGGCAAGGCGGGATAGCGGTCGAGCACCTCACCCAGCGCCTGCTTCAAAGGCCCAAGCCATGGTTCGAAATTCCGCCAGTGATCCACGCCATCGCGAAAAATGGGCTGGCGCACCTGCTCGGAACTCGCGGTGCGCACAGCGCGCTCGTTCTCATAGAACTTGAGGCATCCGTCCTCGAATGGCAGGCCGCAGTAATCGAGGAAGCGACGCACCTCAGTCTCGGTGTCGTCGATCATGGCTTCATAGAACACTCGGTGAACCCTGCCCGGTAGTACCGTATCGATATGGGCCATCAACTCCACGTAATTGCGATAGTAGCCGCCGATATCCTCAAGGCTGTAACAAAAATTCTGGCCGCGCGCGAAGTGTTGCTTAAATCCCGAAAAGCAACAGCCCAACGGGTGGCGCCTTGCGTCGATGATCTTGGCATTCGGCAGCAGCAGATGAATGAGCCCCACGTACAGATGATTGTTTGGCATCTTGTCGATGAAGAACGGCCTGCTGGTTTTGCGTTGTGTGCGGGTTTCCGCAAGATATCGCTCTCCCAGCGCGCGCAATTCCGCAAGGCTCAGATTTACGACCGCCGGCGCAAATCCACCCCCGCCGGTCGGCGCGCTGTCACGATATATCTCCATGGCAATCCGCGGCAGATCCGGCAGTTCCATCGTGCCCTCGACGGCAGAATGACTGGCGAGAATCTGTTCGATCAGCGTCGAGCCGGCTCGGGGCAAGCCCACGATGAAAATGGGATCGCCGGCCTCGACGCCGGAACGCGCGCGCGCTGCGAAGAAGTCCGTCGTGAAATGCGCCTTCGAGCGGCGCACAAACTTGGTGTTGTCCTCCGCGTCGTAAGGGTGCAGGTTTTTGCGCATCGCATTGCCCACGGCATAGTGATGAAAGGATTCCTCGTACTTGCCCGCATCCTCCAGCGCCTTGCCCAGCGAGAACTCGAAAGACAGCCGATCTTCATCGTCGATACCGTCTTGTGCGAGAGCATGGCGTATGGCCGATACATCCTCGTTCGAAAAGCGGAAGGTTTTGAGGTTCGCCAGACTCCAATAGGCCTCACCGAGCATCGGTTCCATGGCGATCGACCGGCGATAGGCACTCACGGCATCGGTGATGCGCCCGGCCGTCTTCAATGAATGGCCGTAGCTCATCCATACTTTGGGCTGCTGCGGGAACTCCTTGAGCACCGCCTCGTACACCTCGATCGATTCGGCGAAGTCCCCGAGGTTGGCGAGGATCGCCGCCTTGAGATTCCGGTAGCCGGGATTACGCGAATCTTTACGCAACAGCCGTTCTATCTGCGAGGATGCCGCCGCCGCCTTACCCTGCCGATGCAGTGCCACCGCATAGTTCTGGCGGGCCGCATCGAAACTGGGCGCGAGTTCCAGGCAGCGCTCCAGCAAGAACACGGCATCCGCATAACGCCGTAAGCGGCCTGCCACCTCCGCGAGCATGCGCAGCGCCGCCACGTCCGCCGGATGTGATTGAATGTGGGCGCGCAGTCGCGCTTCGGCGACCGGTATATCGTTGGCAAGCAAAGCCTCCGCCGCCGCCAGCAGCCGCGGATCCTTGGTTCCGGCTTGGATGTGAGCCGCCCGCGCCCGGTCCGCGCCGTCCGAATCGCCGATGGCATCGAGTTGGTTGGCCAGCAATCCCCACGCATCGGCGGAATCCGGCTTCAGTTTGAGCGCATGCCGCAACGCCGCGATTGCATCCGTGGCTCGGTCCGCCTCACCCAAAGCGATTGCCAGTTCGATATGAGCCGGCGCCGAACGCTGCTGCTCACGCGCCAGGGGAGCAAGTATTTCCAAAGCGGATTGCGTGCGCCCG
>JANYIY010000190.1 GCA_025358615.1 Gammaproteobacteria bacterium
CCGGTATGCCCGCGCCGCCCGGGCGGTAGCCCTTCGCAGCCGAAAAATACACCAGCGTACGATCATCGATCTTCCAGTTGATACCCGCCTTGGGCGACGTTACGTGGCCCTTGCTGGTCGCCGTGATGTCGCTCGGTCCGCCGGCCAGCGGACCGTCGGAGACCGTCTGGTAGCTGCTCGTCTGGTTCTCATAACGGACACCGCCAAAGACCGAGAAATGCGTGCCGAGGTCGTAGTCGGCGTTCGCAAAGACCGCCTTCTGCTTGTCGCCGATATACTGGTCCGAGATGTAGGTCAGATCTCCGCGCACCAGCCCTTCCCCGAAGTACTGCTGCATCGTCATGCCGGTATTGGCCAGTGTCAGCTCCGGATAGGTAGGTCCGGCGGCGGTCTCGAAGTCATGCTGATGCAGGTTCGAGTAGTAGAGACCCAGAGTCCAGTGGAAGTGCTCGCTGCTGTTCGGGGACTGGACCCGGATTTCCTGCGTGAAGTTGTTCTGGTTCGTTCCCACGATCACAGGCTCGGCATCGGCTGCCGTCAGGGTCGACACCGACCAGCCGAACGCCGGCGGGAGCACCAGCGTGTAGTCGTAGCCCTGGCTGTCCGCGCGGGTCAGATAGCTCGTCGTGCTGGTCAACTGGGCCCACCCGAGGTCAAACGTAGCTTTCAGAGAAGGGGTGTAGAAAGTGTCATTGATCGGCTGCTGCAGGATGCGCGACGAGATGAACCTGCCCTTGGACGGGTTTCCGATCGTCGGATCGAACAGATCCGCGCCGTTCTGGTCGCGCTTCTGGTAATAGATCGCCGGTTCGATGCTGATCGCGTCCGTCGGCTTCCAGAGCAGCGCCACTCGCGCCGAGTATGTCTCGCCGCTGTTGACGTTGCTGGCGGTCTGACCCCCGACGATGGCGGGAAGCAGCTCGCCCGGTTTCTGGCCCCGAGGAGTGGCGTTCGCCGGCGGCAGACCCAGGAGCGCGGGATCTTGATCGACGTAGCCACCGTCGTGGCGCGTCCAGACGCTGGCCCGGAAGCCCAGCACGTCCTGGATGATGGGGCCGCCGACCGCCGCACCCATCTCCGAGTTCAGGCCGCCACCGTCGGTCTGCGATCCCTCGGCACGCGCCATGCCGGAGAACTCGGTCAACGACGGCTGATGGGAGATGACGCGAATGGCGCCGCCCTCTGCGCTCGCACCGAACAGCGTACCTTGCGGCCCGCGAAGCACCTCGACGTGATCGATGTCGAACACATAGGGAACGGCGGTGGGAACGGCGGCGTTGGCGTAGCGGGCCTGGAGAGGCGCGTCGTCCACATAAATGGCGGTGGTGTTGGGACCGAGTCCGGCCACACCGCCGCCGGCATTCTGCGAGATGCCGCGAATCGTGAACCAGTTGGAGTAACCGACCGGGCGGAAATCAACGCCCGGCGTAACGCTGGCGATGTCACCAAGCGACTTGATGTCTCTCGAATCCAGATCGCTCTGGCTGAACGCCGAGATGCTGATAGGGACGCGGCTAATGTTTTCTTCGCGCCTCTGCGCGGTAACGATCACTTCTTGGAGTTGCGCTCCCGCAGATGTGTCGGCTTCAGCCGCAACTGCATTGCCGTTTGTGACTGTGGCCCACAGAACGAAGCTAATTGCACTCGACAGGCGCAGATCTGTGCTCTTCATCTTTCATCCCCTTGTTGGATCTCATGTCCGGTTGCGTAATCCCACCTAGTGGAACGTTGGTGCCCAATCATAGTACTATGGAAATGATTAAAGCAAGCACTCGATCGTGGTGGATATGCGCCTGCCGGTCTTCCGTAGATCTCTAAACAGCGTTGATTGCGCTTTCCTGCGGCTGCCAGGCGCTTAGTCCTTGCTACCACAGAGCGTGTGGTTCGTGAGCCACACCGTGGAATTAGGATCGCGTGCTCCCAATTCTTGATTCTTTTGTTCCAATCTGTAAGATACTGAAGTGGCCAATGGAATCCAACTTCGCTACCAGAAAAAGAAGTGGCCGCGTCGACACTGGCAATTGGGAGCGCTTGCGTAATGTCAACATCGAACCCGAGAAACAGCGGAATTCCGAGCGCATCAGCGTCGCAGAAGTACCATGATCTGGCGAAGGCCCGCATCGCCGGGGGCGTGAATAGCAATGTCCGCCTGAGCGGCACGCCGCTCTGCTTCGAGAGCGGCAAGGGTTCGCACCTTACAGACGTCGATGGCAATGTCTACATCGACTACGCGCTGGGAATGGGTCCGAATATTCTCGGTCACGCTCCGCCCGCGGTGACCGCGGCAGTATCTCGTTCTCTTGCCATGGGCCAGCTATTCGCCGGCCAGCACCCGCTGGAACTCGAGCTCGCAAATGAATTCTGCGGCTGCGTCAAGTCGGCGGAACTCGTTCGATTCGGTCTTGGCGGCTCCGAGATGGTCCAGGCGGCGATCCGCGTGGCGCGCGCGTTCACAGGGCGCACGGACGTCATCAAGTTCGAAGGCCACTATCACGGATGGTTCGACAACATCCTGATCAACCAGACCCCACCCGTCGCCGCGCAAGGTAATCCCATCCCACGTCCGCACCATCTTCAATCTGCCGGGCAATCGCCGCATGCCTCGGAAGAC
>JANYIY010000444.1 GCA_025358615.1 Gammaproteobacteria bacterium
GCTTCGAACTTGCACCGACAGCGTCGGGCTCGCAGCGAGATCGGTGGTGCCGGTGAACAGGAAGGTCTCAGGCAGGCCCGAACAGCGCAGCGCCTCGATGCCTGCCGCGGTCTTGAACACCACGCCGCCATCGGCATCCGACAGTACCGTTCCGGCGAGCATTTGCGCCTTACCCGTCTTCTTATCGGTGCGCAGCAGCGTCACTGTCTTACCGACAGCGGCAGCGACCAGTGCGGCGGGGCTCAGCAATTTCGCGTCGCGATTTTTTTCGATCACGCCTTGGGGTAGGCCGGTGACGATGGCGCTGGCCGGCTCAATCCCATCAGCCACCCCCTCGAAGCGCAGCCGGCTCACGCCCGCCGGCAGATGCACGCTGCGGGTTTCCGTGATAAGCGCGAAACCTCCCAGCGCATCGAGATTGATCGAACCCGACTCGCGCTCGGGCGCGCGATACACGGTCACCGCGAGCGCGGATGGTTTCTCCGCCAGGGTGTCGGCAGCCGTAGCCGCCGTGGTTGCCAATCCCCAGGCAAAGCAAAGGCCGCAGGCAAGGATGAGCCGGATCGCGAATCCGCAGCGCATGCTCGCCGCGCGCATCGGCCTAGAATCGCGTTTCGAAGCTGGCCGTGAGACCGGCCTTGCCGTTGGCAGGCACGGTCACCGCCCACTCGGCCGTCTCGGCGCTGCGGCGGGTACTCTTCTGGCTCTCGGCCTTGATGCGCGAATCGCCCCATAGGCCTTCTTGCAGCAGCTTCACCGTGACCGGCCGGGGCAGCGCGTTGGTGAGTTCGTAGCGCATATCGGACTGCCAATCGAAGGTGCTCAAGCGCGTGCGTTTCTCGACCACGGCGCGCACCTTCACATCGAAGGCATCGCCGGTGGCGAGCGATAATGTCGAGCCCATCGGCGTGTGATCGATGCGGCTCTCGCCGATGAACTGCGGATCGCCACGCTTATCGCGCAGGTAGAAACGCAGTATTCCCGCCGGCAGCTGATCGCCCAAGCCGGCGTGGGCGCTGGTCGAGAAGCTGTAGATGCTCTTCGCGCTCTGCGGCGTCTCCGCGGTGCCCAGCCACTGGTTGCGATACTCGTAGCCGTGCTCGGCAGGTACGCCGTGTACATCGAGGAAGCTCACCTGCTTGGTCTGCAAGTTGGCGATGGTGGTTCGCTCCGCCAACGGATACAGGTAGTAGTCGCCCAGGCGTTCGTGGCTGCCGCTCTCGGTGCCGGCCTGCTGCAGGGTCGCGCGCGGCTGCGCGCGGTAGATATTGTTCCGGTTTGTACCGGCATCGGCGAGAGCCGGTGAGCCTGCGACCAGCAACGTCTGTGCGTTGTCATAGTTGACACCGCTCGAGTTGCTCAGCGTCACCCAGCCCTGCACGTCGATCTTGCCGTCCCCCTCGTTGTACAGCGCTACGTAATCCGCCTTCCAGCCGAGACCCGGCGTCAGGTAGCTCAAGGTGGCTTGTCGCGAGCCCGCGTGACCGCCGACCACGGTGACCGACAGAGTCGGGCGCGCACGCAAGTTGTCCGGCACCTTGTCGAAAATGACGCGCACCGGCAGGCCGTCATCGCGCAGCACCTCGATGTGTTGCCCGATTTTCAGCACCACGCCGCCGTTGGTGGCGAGCACCTGCGCCTGCTCGCGGGTTTCCGCACCGGTGGCGGGATTGACGCGCACGATGGTGACTTCCTGACCCACCGCTTTTTCCATGAGCTTGGCCGGAGTCAGCAGATCGAAGTCGAAGTTCTGCTCGACGATGCTGATGTCGGCAGCCGTCAGAGAGACGGTCTCCGGACGGATTTGCGCAGACACGTCTTGAAATTCGAGGCGTTGGCGGCCGCCCTTCAGCTCGACGTCGCGCCGGTCCTGGATGAGCGCCAGATCATCGGCGTAGATGGTGACCGATACGCTGCGCTCGGCGGCCAGCGCGCAAGGAAGGGTCTGCAGCCAAACTGTGCAGACTATGACGAGGAGCCGTGTACGCATAAAACTCCCGCAGCGTCCGAGTAACCCGCGCCGTTTCAGCGCATCGATACCACGCGCTGATTGGCGTTTGCTTCCATCCAGGTTTTGATGCGCTTGGCATCCGCAACGCGCGTGTACTTACCGAAGGAATCCAGCAGCACGATGATCACCGAGCGGCCTTCGATGACCGCCCCCATGACCAGGCACTTGCCCGCCTCGGTGATGTAGCCGGTCTTCTGCACGATGATGTTCCAGGTCGGGTTCGCCACCAAGTTGTCGGTATTGCGGAATTCGACCAGTCGCCGGCGCACCTTCACCGCATAGCTCCGGTCGGTCGAATACTCGCGGATGGTGGGATTGTGCGAGGCGGCGATCACCAGCTTGGACAGGTCCTCGGCGCTTGCAACGTTTTCACTCGACAGGCCCGTGGGATCCACGAAATGAGCGTTGCTCATGCCGAGCGCCGCGGCTTTTGCGTTCATTGCGGCAACCATGGCGGTCATGCCGCCCGGATAGTTATTCCCCAGTGCATGCGCGGCGCGGTTCTCGGAGGACATCAGGGCCAGGTGCATCAGATCGCCGCGGGTCAGCGTGGTGCCGACGGCCAGTCGCGAAAAGTCGCTCTTTTGTAGATTGCGGTCCGCGTTGGTGAGCTGAATCGGCTCATTGAGCGGCTGCTTGGCGTCGAGTACCACGAGCGCGGTCATCAGCTTGGTGATGGACGCGATCGGCATGGCCACATCGGCGCGCCGCGAATACAGCACTGACGAGTCCTTCTGATCGATGACCAGCACCGAACTCGACTTGAGCTTCGGATCGCGGATCGGATTCGCAGTGGCGTGTACAGCCAACGTGGCGAGCAGCAGGCCAGCTAGCGCGCGCAAAGGCAGGGACGGCTGTCGAAAATTGAACGCCATGGACACTCTCTTAAAGGTTCTGAACCGCTGTAGGCACGCTGACATATGTCAATCACGCCGCGACGTGATGGAGCGCTAACTTTGCCATCATTTTTTGGAAAGTCCAGTACATTCAGACCTTTGCCCCGATAACTTCAGGCGTTTACCTCGGTAGCCATCACGCGCTGGCCTCGCTTCCGGGCGTCCGCCGCAGCTCTTTGTCGCGGTACATTTTGCGATCGCCGATGCTCAGAAGCTCGCGCATATCGCGTGAATCCTTGGGGTAATTGACCACGCCGATACTGACGCTGCAGCGGATCATGCGCGAGCGCAGATCCAGGGTAGTTTTGAAGACATTGTGGCGCACGCGCTTTACCACCGTCTCGGCGATTTCGGGTGTTGCCCCGGGCAGCAGCACAGCAAATTCGTCGCTGCCGAAGCGAGCCGCGAAGTCGGTGCTGCGAATGCTCCGTTGCAGGCATTGCGCCACCAACACGATGGCGCTGTTACCCGCATCGTGGCCGTAGGCATCGTTGATGTCCTTGAGCTTGTCCATGTCGATCATCAGCATGGCGTACACCCCGCGGTCGCGCTCGCTGGCGGCGTGTTCCCGCTGCCACACTTCGTTGAACATGCGCAGATTGAGGAGCCCCGTCAGGGCATCGGTCTGCGCCAGATTTTCGATGCGTTCTCTTGCCTCGGTGATATCCGCGGACAGCGTCGTCGTCAGATAGGCGACCAGGAGAAACGGCGCCAATTGCCCCACGGCTAAGCTGGCGTAAGTCAGCGACAGCACATCAATGCCGGGGGTCACTGCCGCCAGCAGCACGTGAACGACGGCGATTACCGCCACTTGCAGCAGAGTCACCAGGCGGCCGAGCGTCAATGCGCTCAAGATGATGGGCAGCAGGTAAAGATTGAGCAGCGGACTGTCGCTCTTGCCGGTGAACCACAACACTCCGGTGACGAACATCACCATGGACCAGGACTCGATGAGCAGCCGAGTTCGGGTATGGCCGGGGAAGAAACGGCGGGCTCGAAACGAGACGATGGCGATGACGAACGCAAGCAGCAGGCCGAGCACCGGCCAAAGCTGGGTGATCAGCGCCCGGGACCAAACCAGCACCAAGGCGGCGAGCGCCAGACAGAGTATTTCTATGGATCGGGTGCTGCGCACGATGCTACGGCGTACGAGGCGCGGCGGGCATCTGAACCGCCATAGGCATATGAACCGCGGTGGGCAGCCGCGCCGACGCGGAAACCGAGCCGCTGCCGCCGAGGGTGGGGACTTTCAATTCCTGAACGGCGCGCCTCACTTCGGCGTCACGCTGTACCAGAGGGGCGTCGGCCGGCACCGCGCTGCCCGGTGGTTTCGGGTCGCGCTCCAATTCGATGTCGGGTGCGATGCCACGGTGATTGATGGAGATTCCCGACGGGGTGTAGTACAGCGAGGTGGTCAGCTTCACCGCGCGATCGCCGGATAGAGGAATGACGGTCTGCACCGAACCCTTGCCGAAGGTGGTGCGTCCCATGAGCTTCGCCCGATGATTGTCCTTCAGAGCGCCGGCCACAATTTCTGCCGCCGATGCCGATCCGCCATTGACCAATATCACGATGGGCGCGCCGTTCAGGGCGTCTCCGGGGGTCGCGTCCATTTCGAATTTCGACTCCGGGGTGCGTCCCTTGGCGGTCACGATGACCCCGGAATCGAGAAATGCATCGGATACCGCCACCGCCGCCTCGAGTACGCCGCCCGGATTGTTGCGCAGGTCGAGCACCAGGCCCTTGAGCGGCGTGCCGTTGCGCTTGCGCAGGGCCTTGATCTCGGCCTCGAGATCATCGCCCGTGGTCTCGCTGAACTGAGAGATTCGCACATACCCTATACCGGGTTCGAGTAGCTCGGACTTGACGCTGCGCAGTTCGACCCGCGAGCGTTTCAGGTTGAATTGCAAAGGCTCGGCGCTGCCGGCGCGCAAGATCCCTATCTTGACCGTGGTGCCTTCCTTGCCGCGCATGCGGCCGATGGTATCGGTCAAGGTCGTGGTATTCACGGGAATGCCGTCGATGGTGGCGATGATGTCGCCAGGGCGAATTCCCGCAACGGCCGCCGGCGAACCCTCGAAAGGCGACACCACCACCACCTCTTCGTCCTCCATCGACACCTCGATGCCGACCCCCGAGTATTGACCCGAGCTCGAGATCTTGACCTCGTCGTACTCGTCCCCGTCGAGATAGGCCGAATACGGATCCAACGAGGAAACCATGCCGCGGATGGCCGCCTGTAACAGCTGATGATCGTCCACCGGATTCACGTAGTCGTGCTTCACGCGTTCCAGCACATCGGCCAACATATGAGCATCGGCCCAAGGGATGTCGGCTTTCGGTGGCGGCTTGTCGGCGAGAACTGCGCGCGCCAAGCCGAGCGATAAGCCAACACCGGCACCCAACGCCAGCAATGAGAAATGACGAGATTTTGTGACCATCAGACACCGCAGCATACGTGCGGCGGCGACTCGCCGCTAGCCGCCCCGCGCCGCCGCTTTCCCGAGCGCGGGATCGAATAGGCCGGTGGACGTGGCAAAGCAGGAATACAGCGGCAAGTCGTGAATGGCATCATCCAGCGCCAGCGGTTTGCCGATGAAAAAGCCCTGGCCGTAGTCCACGCCCAGCTGTGCGGCGCAGGCGCGAATCGCATCGGTCTCCACATGTCCGGCCACGGTTTCCAGACCGAAAATGTTCGCGAGTTGGGTGATGGCCACGACCATGGATTGCGATTTGGGGTTGTCGGCAAGATCGCGGCTGAAGCTGCCGTCGGGGCCGGCAAACAGGATGTGGCTGATACTTGGACTCAAGCGCGTCAGTAACTGCGCATAGGATTTCCAAGTTTCGGCGGAAGCTGTCACCGCGGTAGAATCCGACAAATGCGGCGGCGAATCCAAGACACGTTCGGCACTTCGCCGGGAATCTTGAGAATCCATTCGGCAGTTCATCACAGGTCTTGAATTTTAGTGGATTGCCTCATGCGACATAACGTCGGCAGCCTACGGATTCGCCCTGAGCCATGCCTTGGGGTCGACGGTTTTGCGCCCCGCGCGAATTTCAAAATACAGCTGCGGCGCGGCGTCGCCGGCGTCGCTCAACGCGGCGATCACATCACCCGGTGCGACCCAGTCGCCCACTGATTTGTAGAGCACCTCGGTATGACCGTACAGGGTCATGTAGCCGCCGCTATGACCGATGATCAGCAGCAGTCCAAGGCCCTGCAACCAATCGGCATATACGACGCGGCCGAAATACGCAGCGCGCACCTTTGCACCACGCGCCGCCTCGATCATTTCGCCGTTACGGGGCACTGCGGATGACGCGCTCGATTGCGTTTCCTGGTAATGGACCGTCACGCGACCGAGTACCGGCCAAGGTAATTTGCCGCGCATGCGCTCGAAGCTCTGCGTGGAATCGACGGGAAAATCCTGCAGCACCCGCGCGAGGTCCGCCACCAGCGACTCCACCGCCGCTTCCTCGCGTTTCAGATTGACCAACTGCTGGTTGCCGCTCGCCACCCGCTTGGTGAGCGCCGACAGCGCGTCGGCACGGTCGGCACGCGCACGTTGCAATTCTGCCATCTCGCGGCTCGCGTCGCTCTCCAAGGCCTCGAGGCGTTCACTCTCTCGATCGATTTGCGCCACCAATTGTTGCAGGCGTGTCACATGACCTTGGATCACTTCGATCTTGCTGCTGCGTGCGGCCGCAAAATATCCATAGTAGGTGAGCGTGCGGCCGAGGCCCGCCGGATTGTTCTGGTTGAGCAGCAGCTTGAGCGTTTCCTCACGGCCTATCATGTAAGCCGCTCTCGACAGCACAGCCAAGGACTCGCGCTCGGACTTGAGCGCATCCTGCTCGCGCACCTGTTCGCCGCGTAGGTCGGAGCGACGCCGCTCGGCAGCCATTTGCGCCGCATGCAGGCTATCCACTTGCCGACGCTTTGCCGTAATCACCAGTTCCGCCTCGCGCAGGCGTGCGCCCAGGGTATCGCGTTGCTTGAGCTCGTCACCGAGGCGGCCGGTGAGCGCGGCGATGCGCGCACGCACCGCGGCGAGTTTGGCCCTGGCTTGCGCGGAGTCGGCGGGCTCGACGGGCGCCGCCCAGGCCGAGGCGCACAGCAGCACACTCGCCGCGATGGCGGCGCATAAGTGCTGCAGGCGAGGGTTGGGGCTGGGCTTCATTCTAAGGGGGTCAAGCATACAAGCCTTGAGCCCGCTGCTATACTTGCCGGCCCGAAAAACCCACGTGCGAGCCGCATGCAGCGACTGTTCGAATTCATTGGCTATCATCCTTACTTAGCCACCGCCGCCGTCGTGGCCGCCGCCGCCGTGGCTTTCTACGAGATTCGCGAGCGCATGCAGGCGTTTGCCGCATTGACGGCGATGCAGGCCGTGCGCCTCATGAATCAGGGCGCGCTCGTAATCGACCTTCGCGGCAAGGAATTGTACGACGCCGGCCACATCGGCGAGGCGCGCAATGTCCCCGTGGCGGAACTCGAGTCCCAAGCCGAGAGTTTGAAAAAGTGGCGCGACAAAAACGTGATTACGTACTGCGATAGCGGCACCTCCGGTGCCAGCGGTGCGCGTACGCTGACCAAGCTCGGCTTCACCAAGGTGTTCAATCTACAGGGTGGATTGAATGCCTGGTTGAAGGACAATATGCCTTTGGCAAAAACGCCGGGGAGCAAGGGCAGATCGAAGTGACTCAGCCCGCCGTGACGGTGTACACCTCGAACTGGTGTCCCTATTGTCGGCGGGCCAAGGACTTGCTGACCCAGAAAAATGTGATATTCACCGAAATCAATGTCGACGATGAAGCGCAGCTTCGCCAGGAAATGATTGCGCGCAGCAATCGGCGCACGGTTCCGCAGATTTTTGTCGGCGACAAACATGTCGGCGGCTGCGACGATCTAATCGAACTCGATCGCAGCGGCGCGCTGGATCGACTAATTCAGGGGGAATGATGAACGAGGTTGGTACTCCGGGCCCGGAAGCAATTATCGGCGGCGTTCAGGTGAGCCTGCAAAGCGTCTACCTGAAGGATTGTTCCTACGAATCGCCGAATGGGCCGCGCTTGCCGAACAACCAGAATTGGGAGCCGAAGTTTCAGCTCAACATGAATACCTCCGCGGAGGAACTTGCACCGGACGTGCGCGAGGTGCTGCTGACGATTACGCTCGAGGCGAAGCAAGGCGAGGCGACGCTGTACTTGGTCGAGGTCAAGCAGGCGGGTGTGTTCTCCATTGCCGGAGCGTCGGTCGAGGATTTGAAGCGCCTGATCGGCAGCTTCTGTCCCAGCGTGCTTTTTCCCTACGCCCGCGAAGTGATCTCGGATTTGATCGTCAAGGGCGGCTTCCCGAATTTTCTTCTGCCTCTGGTCAACTTTGAGGCCCTGTTCGCACAGGCGTCGGAAGTACCGCAGCAAGGTCTGGTCAACTAGGCCGGAAGGTCGAAAGGAGCAACCGATGCAGGACCGGCGCGCAGAACCGATGACGGTCATCGGCGCCGGCTCCTGGGGTACGGCACTCGCCATCCAGCTTGCGCGTGCAGGCCATCCCACTCTGCTATGGGGACGCGATGCCACGCAAATCGACGCGATGCGCCGCGCGCGGCGTAATGACCGCTACTTGCCGGACGCCGCATTCCCCGACCCCTTGCAAGTCACCGCCGATCTGAAAGCGGCACTGAGCGGCGCTCGCGATGCACTGGTTGCCGTGCCTTCGCATGCGTTTCGCGCATGCCTGGAGGGCGTCAAGCAGTACCTGGGTCCGGACACCCGCGTCGCGTGGGCGACTAAGGGGTTCGAGATTGCCACGGGGTGGTTGCCGCACCAGGTCGCCCGGAACATTCTGGGTGAGCGGCCGGGAGCGGTACTGTCCGGCCCCACGTTTGCCAGGGAAGTGGGCGCCGGTCTGCCCACCGCCATGACAGTGGCGTCCAAGGACGAACGCTTCGCCAAGGAACTGGCGCTGAGCCTGTCGGGGATGAATTTCCGCGCCTATACGCAAAGCGACATCATGGGTGTCGAGGTCGGAGGCGCGGTCAAGAATGTCATTGCCATCGGCTCCGGTATCGCCGACGGCATGGGCTTCGGCGCCAACACGCGGGTGGCACTGATCACGCGCGGACTGGCGGAAATGATGCGCCTCGGTGTCAAACTCGGCGCTGTGCGCGAGACCTTCATGGGCCTCGCCGGCCTCGGCGATCTGGTTCTCACCTGCACCGACGATCAATCCCGCAATCGCCGTTTCGGCATGGCGCTGGGCAGGGGTCAATCCTTGACCGAAGCGCAGAGCGGCATTCACCAAGTCGTCGAAGGAGTGCCTGCGGCGCGCGCGGTCTACGACGTGGCGCGGCGCCTGGCGGTGGATATGCCCATTTGCCACGAGATCTATCGGGTCATGCATGAGGGCAAGCCGGTTCGGGCCGCGGTTCAGGCATTGATGAGTCGGGACGTTCGCTCGGAGACGGAGTAGCGGTATGGCAGGTATGAAGCGCCGTTACGCCACCATCGATGTGTTCACGGACCGGATCTTCGGCGGCAATCCGCTGGCAGTGGTCTTGGACGCTGCGGGCCTGTCGAGCAGCCAGATGCAATCCATTGCTCTGGAATTCAATTATTCGGAGTCCACGTTCATTTTGCCGCCGGATGATCCTGCGCACACCGCACGAGTGCGAATTTTTACGCCCCGCACCGAAGTACCTTTTGCCGGACACCCGAATGTCGGCACGGCGTTCGTGTTGGCGCGTGAAAGCCGCTTCGCAGCGGCGACGGCCAGCGGTTGCTTCGTGTTCGAGGAGGCCGCCGGCCTCGTGCCGCTGACGCTGTTGCGCGACAAGGGCGCCGTCGTCGGCGCGGAACTTCGTGCGCCGGAATCTCTGTCGCGCAAATACGAAGTGTCGCGCGATATCGCGGCTGCCTGCCTGTCCCTCGACCCGGCCGACATCGCGACGAACATGCACGCCCCGCAGGTCATTTCCGTCGGCCTGCCGTTTCTGGCGGTCGAGCTTTGCAGCCGCGAGGCGCTGCACCGCGCGAAACCGCACCTTGCAGCGCATGCCGCGCTGTTGCCGCTCGGCGGCGCGGACGCAGTATTCGCATACTGGCGGGCGCCCGACCAAACCGTTCTACATGCGCGCACCTTCGCGCCGCTGGACGGCGTCATCGAAGACCCGGCCACGGGCAGCGCCTGCGCCGCGGCCATCACCCTGCTGGCGTCACTCGAGCCGGGCGACCGGGCCGAGCGTGCGTGGCGCATTCACCAAGGCGTCGACATGGGTCGCCCGAGCCTGTTGCTCGGGCGCACGCTAAGGCGCGCGGAAGCGGTGATCGACACGTTTATCGGCGGCCGTTGCGTGCCGGTACTCGAAGGCTCATTCGTCCTTTGACGCCCTGCCTGCGGCGGCTCCTGCGAAGCCCAGCTGCCGCCATGCCTCGTAGGCCACCAGCGCCACGGCATTCGATAAATTAATGCTGCGGCTGTTCGCGAGCATGGGAATGAATATCGACCCATCGCGCCCAGCCCGATCCAGGATGGCATCCGATAGGCCGCGGGTTTCCGGGCCGAACAGAAACGCGTCGCCGTCGCGATAGCGAACGTCGCTGTAGCATTGCCGGCCTCCGGTCTCCACAGCGAACAGACGTGCAGCCCCGAGCTCGATCAGACAGGCGTCGAGATTGCCATGAACTTTGACGGCAGCAAGGTCGTGATAGTCGAGTCCGGAGCGTTGCAGGCTTTTGTCGTCCAAGCGGAATCCCAACGGCTTCACCAAGTGCAGCGTCGCACCGCTATTCGCGCAGAGCCGAATCACATTCCCCGTATTCGGCGGAATCTCGGGCTCGAACAGCACTAGGTGCAACATCGCACTAGGTAGGGCACTGATCGGCGAGCATGACGAGTTGCGTGGGATAGGCAAACTCGACGCCCAAGCGCTGGAACTCGTCGATGATGCGGAAATTGACGGCCTGCTGCAGATCGAGCAGGGGATTGACGCTGGGCTGGCGCACGAAGTACGACAGCTCGAAGTGCAGCGCAGATTCGCCCAGGGTTCTCAGGTGGCAGCGGTCGAATCGCGCAGTCTCCTGTTCGCGAACGATGCCTTCGAGCATCTTGGGTATGCCGCGCAGCGTTTCGGCGGGCGTGCCGTAGGTTACGCGGATGGTAAAGAGAACGCGCTGTTCCAACATGCGGCCGAAATTGCGCACCCGGCTTTTCAACATGTCGGCGTTGGAAATGATGATCTGTTCGCCGGATTCGCTGCGCAAGCGCGTGGTCTTGATGCCGATATGTTCGACCGTGCCGGTGAAGGTGTCGATGTTGAGGTTGTCGCCGACCACGAAGGGCTTGTCGAGCGCGATCGACAGCGAGGCGAACAAGTCGCCCAGTACGTTTTGCAGTGCCAAAGCCACGGCAACGCCACCGACGCCGAGGCCGGCGAGCAGGGCGGTGATATTGATGCCGAGATTGTCGAGGGCGACCAAAATCAGCAGCGACCAGATCAGCATGCGCGCGACGAAATTGATGATATCCAGGGAACCCGCGAAGACCCGATCCGCGCCGCGCTCCTGTTCCTTCGTCTCCAAGTAGAAGCGTACGGCTCGGCCGGCCCAGAGGCCGGTCTGCAGCAGGATGAGAATCAACGCGATGTTGGAAACTACGTGGTGAATTCGTTCCGGCAGAGCCAGGCTTGCCTGTGCGGCGTACAGCGCTATGGCGAAGAACAGAAACTGCTTGGTATTGCCGATCAGATACCCGAGCAGCTTGATCGGCAGGCGGTGCTGCGCCGCCGAGTATCTTTGGTAGTGTGAGGCGACTACGCGCCGCGTGATCCACAGGCCCGCCCACACGGCGATGCCTATCATCCCGGCGAGCAGCCAGTCCCACGGCGAATTGCCGAGGAGCAACCGCTGCGCCAGGTCGATTTTATGCGCTAGGTATTCATTCATGCCGGCGACAATTATAACCGCACCGTCCGGCGGCCTCGCGGTGATGTTAGGCGGCGTCTTCCATGCCCAATTCCCTCATCTTCCGCGTCAGCGTATTGCGGCCCCAACCCAGAAGTTTGGCCGCGTCCTGCTTCATTCCATCGGCCTTGCGCAGCGCCACGCGAATCAATATCCGCTCGACCTCGGGCACTGCCTGATCCAGCAAGCGCTGCGTGCCCGCGTCCAATTCCTGCTCCGCCCAATGCGAAAGCTTGGCCATCCAATCGTGATTCGCCGTGTGCCCCGCCACTGCGCCGCCGAGATCGGGCGGAATATCCTCGGCACGAATCTCGCGTCCCGGCGCGGTGACGGTCAGGCGCCGGCAAGCGTTGACGAGCTGGCGCACATTGCCAGGCCAATCGAAGGTCACGAGGGCAGTCTCGGCGCGGGTGGTCAGCAGTTTCGGCTCGACGCCGAGCTCCTGTCCGGCAACCGCCAAGTAGTGCTTCAACAATTCCGGAATATCTTCGCGCCGCTCGCGCAGCGGCGGAATTTCAATGCGTATTACATTCAGCCGGTGCAGCAGGTCCTCGCGAAAGTGACCCGAGTTCACGCGCGTTTCCAAATCCTGGTGAGTGGCGGCGATGACGCGCACATCGACCTTCACCGGCGTCTGTCCGCCGACGCGGTAGAATTCACCTTCCGCGAGTACGCGCAGCAGTCGCGTCTGCAGCGCGGGTGACATGTCACCGATTTCGTCGAGGAACAGCGTGCCGCCGTCGGCCTGTTCGAAGCGGCCGCGGCGCAGGGCGTCGGCACCGGTAAACGCGCCTTTCTCGTGGCCGAACAATTCCGACTCCAGGAGATCTGCGGTGAAGGCCGCGGTATTGAGAGCGACGAAGGCCTTGTTGGAGCGCGGGCTGTGACGATGCAAGGCGCGCGCCACGAGCTCCTTGCCGGTGCCGGATTCTCCCGTGATCAGCACCGTCATGCTGGAGCGGGACAACCGACCCACCGCGCGAAACACCTGCTGCATGGCGGCCGCCTGGCCCAGCAATTCCGGAATACTGCGCCTCGCCGCCTCGACGTCGATCGACACCGTTGCCTGCTGTGCGGCGCGGCGCACCAGGTCGACGGCCTTGTCGATGTCGAAGGGCTTGGGCAGATATTCGAACGCTCCGCCCTGATAGGCGGCCACCGCCGCGTCCAGGTCGGAATGCGCGGTCATCACGATGACGGGCAAGCCCGGCCGCGATACTTGAATTTCCTTGAGCAGGTCGAGCCCGCTGCGTCCGGGCATGCGGATGTCGGTCATGAGTACATCGGGCGCATCGGTACGCAGGGCCGTCAGGACATTGTCGGCCTGGTCGAAGCACTTCGCCACCATGCCGCCGCCCTTCAGCGCCTTTTCGAGCACCCATCGAATGGACGCATCGTCGTCGACCAACCAAACTTGCAGCGGCTTCGCGTTCATGTGCTGTCCATCGGTAGGGAAATGACGAATATGGTTCTACCCGGGGCGCTGTCGAATTCGATCAGGCCGCCGTGGCGACTGACGAGATCCTGGGCGATGCCTAGCCCTAATCCCGTGCCGTCGGCTTGTCCGGACACCAGCGGATAAAAAATCGTGTCGCGAATTTCAGTGAGCACGCCGGGGCCGTTGTCTTCGAATTGAATCGACGCCACCAGCCGATGACGTTGCGCACCGACACTGGCATTGCTCACGGCGCGCGTGCGCAGGGTCAGGCGCGGCGCGGGGACGTTGGTCCCGGACAGAGCTTGGATGGCATTGCGGCCCAGATTCAGCATGGCCTGAATGATGTGGTTCGGGTCCACCGTGAGCGGCGGCAGACTGGGGTCGTAATCGCGGTCGACGGTCACCCCTTCGGGCGCTTCGCTGCGCAGCAGGTGATAGACGCGCTCCAATATCTCGTGCACGTTGATCAGCTGTTTGGCGGGCGGACGGCCGGGTCCCAACATGGAGTCGAGCAAATTGGTGAGCCGGTCGGCTTCGCTGATGATGACCCGCGTGTACTCGCGCAGTGCCGGGTCAAGGAGTTCGCGCTCCAGCAGTTGGGCAGCGCCGCGCAAGCCGCCCAAGGGATTTTTAATCTCGTGCGCGAGTTGGCGAACCATCAATCGGCTGCCGCCGAGCTGCGCCAGCAACGCGTTTTCGCGGGTCAGGCGCCGGTGTTGCGTGATGTCTTCGATTTCCAGAAGCAGGCGCACTTTGTCCTGCCCCAAGGTTATTTGCGTCACGGCGCAGTCGAGAATCCGATCGACTCCACCCGGCGCGGGCCATGCGAGTTCGCGCTGTACCACCCCCTCGCCTCCCTTGCGCGCGCGATCGAACAGGGGCAGCAAGGTTTCTGCGCCTCGGGTCAATTCGGTGATGCTGCGCCCCAGCGCTTGATTGGGACCCAATCCCAGGAGAGTTTGCGCCGCCGCGTTCAAATAGCCGACATTCAACTCCTGATCCAGCAGGAACACGCTGGTAACCAGGGCATCGAGCAGTTCGGTGCCCTCGATTCGTACGGTGGTTAACTGAAATTCAGCGGCCAAACCGAATGTCCGGTTGGCGTAGAAGGCGCTCTAGGGGCTTCTGTGCTGAGGCGACAAGGCCGAGGGCTGGCGCACGTAGAAGGTCACGCTGGGCGAGCTCTGCGCTTGGCCCGACTGTGCATCCGTGACCGTCGCGGCGATGGCATAGGTGCCGCGATCCAAATGCGGCAGCGTGAATTGAGTGGAGTTCGTCCCCTGATCGTCGAGCTGCTTGCCGTTCAGGTGCCAGGTGACGGTGTCGCCCGGCTTGAGGCTGGGATCGAGCGCCAGAGCCACTCCAATGGGGTCGTCGCCGAAAAATGCTTGCTCGGGTGTCGGCGATGAAATGGCGACGATGTTGTAGGCCTGCTTCGGTGCAGCTCCCAGGTTTATCGGCGCTGATTGCGGAAACGCGTTCGTATTCGGCTTGCTTGCCGAGCCGTTCGTCGCCGGGCCGGTCACGTAGATCTTTTCCGCACCGGGTACCGATTGATCGGAGTAGTGAACCACTCCGTCCGCATCGGTCCATTTGTAAATCACGGCGGCGTGGCCCGCAAACGCCGCCAGGCTCGCCAGCACTATCCATGGTTTCCAAGGGTGCATAAGTCCAAAGCATAGCCCTATCGACTCCTCGCCACAAAGCCAGGTGACGGCGGCGTGACCGCCGTCACC
>JANYIY010000448.1 GCA_025358615.1 Gammaproteobacteria bacterium
CAACGGCGTCGAGTGGCGTTCAACGCAAGCGCTCAATGTCGAATTCAATGTTCAGTTGGATGAGAAGGCCTTCGAAATGAACGCGGGTGCCGTCAAGCAAAGTGCGGCTTCTCCAGGCTGGAACCGATCGTTCGATATCAAGCAGGCTACCACGCTGGCGCCTGGAATCGACCTATTCGCCGGGTCGTGGAACTCCACCATCGTGAAGCAAGCCGACGGAGTCTTCATCCTCGAAGCACCAATTTCGGGGCTGTACACCCAGGGCGTAATCAGGGAAGCACGCAAACGACATCCAGGAATGCGTATCAATGCGGTCCTGTCGACGTCCGACTCCTGGCCGCACACCGGCGGCGTGCGGCAGGCCGTGGCACTGGGACTTCCGGTATACGTCCTCGATCTGAACCAGCCGCTGCTCGACCGGATGGTGAGCGCAGCGCACACCTTGGAGCCGGATGCACTGCAGAAGTCGAAGGACAACAAAGCGCCGCATTGGATCGTCGTCGCAACGAAACAGGAGATCGGAAGCGGCAAGAATAGAATGGAGCTTTATCCCGTGCGTGGCGCGGCCACCGAGCGCCAGTACATGGTGTATTTCCCGGAGCACCATCTGCTGTATGCGAGCGATACGTTGGCCTTGAATGACGACGGCACGCTTTACGATCCTGAATTGATGTACGAAGTCGCGCAGGCGGTTAAACGCGAAAATCTCACCGTGGACACCGTATTCGCCATGCATCAGGGTCCGATGCCATGGGGACAAGTGATGACGTTGATCGAGAAATCACACCGCACCTGAACGATCGGGGTCGTCGGGCACCAAATCCAACTGCCAGGTTTGCCCGACGAGATCGTGCCCGAACGACCAACGCCTTTCCTCGGACACGAGACGGAAGCCCGCGGCCTGATAGAGCCGCCGGGCCGAGATCAGTACATTCTGGGTCCACAGCGTCATCCGAGCATAACTCACTGTGCGCGCACGCGCGACGCAGGCCGCGACGAGGGCCGTGCCGAGTCCAAGCCCGCGCACGTCGGGCTCGACGTATAGGAGGCGAAGCTTGGCCGTCAGCGGCTCATCGCCACACATGAGAAATACGGAGCCCGCCACCTTGCCGTCATGTTCGGCCACCCATGCCTGCTCGCGCGCGGCGTCGTAGTGGGCCACGAAGTCCGCCAAGATACCGGCGATCAAGCCTTCGTAGGTCCAGTCCCAGCCGTATTCCTGGGAATAGAGAAACGCCTGACGGTGAACGATCCAGCCGATCTCGCCTACTGCGGGGTGGCGCAACACGAAGCGTGAGTCATTTTGCATATCGCTCGACCCTCGGTTTGACAGCTTTCAGGTATCCGGGACGAAGCTCTCCGCGCTTCAGGACGACGACCAGTTGGCGCCAATTGTCGATGAAATGCCGCGCGCGCTTCGCGCCGATGCGCTGGACGATCACCGGATTGAGCTGTCCTTCCATGGCTTGCAGCTCCCGCTGCGCAAGGTCCATATACCAATCATGCCGGTCGCGAATTTCCACGGCTTCGAAGCCGGCCGTTCGCAGAGCCGTTGCGCTCTCGGCGAGTGTTGCCATATTGTAGGCGATGCCTTCGAGACGGAAGAATTCCAGCATGTCCGCTGAATACTGCGCGCTGCCGCCGCGCAGCCAATCACTGGCAATGAATCGACCGCCAGGCCGCAACACTCGCAGCACCTCGGCAAAGATGGCCGGCTTATCGGGGATCTGCACCAGTGAATCCTTGGAGAAAACCACATCGAAATTCGAGTCGGCAAAGGGCAATGGGCCGCCCGTGACTTGTACGGCTCGAATGCGTTCGGCGAGGTGCGCTCGTTCGATGCGATCGCGCATGCTCGCCAGCAACGAGGGATCCACATCAACGCCCACCACTGAGGCAGCCCCGTATTGCCTTACCAGCAGCTCATCGATGGCGCCCAAGCCGCAACCTATGTCCAGTACCGTGCAGCCGGCGATGTCGCTGCCTTCGAACAGGCGTGCAACTTCCGCGGCTCCCCCGGGCGACAAAAAACCCTCGCCCCAGATGATCTGCAACAGGGCCTGCATGCCATCGTCATATTCACCGGGTTCGCTTGGCTGACCGATCTTCGAGTCGATCGACGTCATTTCGCGTTGAGCTCGCTCAACAGGGAATTCGCTCCATAGACCTTATCGAGGGCCTCGCGAATGATCGCGGGATGCACTGCGATGGCACGATTGTTCGATGCATCGAACCAATAATGGCCGGCAATGGAGTGAATATTGCCGTCGAACATCAGTCCGACGATTTCGCCGCCGGCATCGATCAACGGACTGCCGGAATTTCCGCCCACGATGTCGCTGGTGGTCGAGATGCAGAACGGCGTGCGCATGTCCAACTGGTCCTTTACCTTCATCCAACGATCGGGGATCTTGAAAGGCGAGGCGCCGGTGGCGCGTTCGAAGG
>JANYIY010000470.1 GCA_025358615.1 Gammaproteobacteria bacterium
AGGCAGCAACCACCGCGTTGTCGTGCCGGCGTCGATACTATTGGGCGGCACGCTGCTCACCTTGGCGGATACTCTGGCGCGCGTTGCGGCCGCCCCACGCCAACTGCCGGTCGGCGCACTCACAGCACTGATCGGGGTGCCGTTGTTTTTGATTTTGATGCGCAGAGAGCGGCGCATTACTTCCTGAGTGCCCCCGCGCTCAGCCCGTGCCCACTTGCACCCGATTTCGCCCCAGCGCCTTGGCCCGATACAGCGCCGCATCGGCATCCGCTAGCAGCCGGTCGGCCACCGCCTTCAAGTCCGTTTCATGGCGGCCCGGCGCCACCGCCGCCACCCCCACCGACACCGTCAGGCTGCGGTCGATCTGCGCCGTGAGGGAAAACGGCATCGCTGCAATGACTTCGCGAATGCGTTCCGCCAAGTGTGCGGCTTCGGCGGCCCCCGCCTCCGGCAACAGAATCGCCAACTCGTCGCCTCCAAAGCGCGCGGCCGTGTCCATGCTGCGAATTTGCGATTCCACGCGATGCGCAATCTCTTTGAGTGCGTTGTCGCCCGCCAGGTGCCCGTAACCGTCGTTGATGCTCTTGAAGCGGTCGATGTCTATCATCAGGCACGCGATACTTCCGGCGCGGCGTTGCGCGCGCGCCAACTCCTCCTTCAGTCGTTGCTGCAAGTAGCGCCGATTGTGCCAACCCGTCAGGAAATCCGTGATGCCGGCGCGCAGCAGGCGCGCGCGATTGACGGCATTCTCGATGCACACGGCGGCCACCGCGCCTAAGTGCGCCAGAAACTCCGTGCCATGATGCCGCGTGAAGCGCGACGGATCGCGGCTGCCGAAGCACAAGGCGCCGGTCGCACGGTCCTTGCGCGGCAGAGGTACCAGCGCCGCGCTCTTGAGATTCGTCGTGTCCGGAAACAATAGATGGTGATCGGCCCCGACGAACGGCCCGAGCCACGGCTTATGCAGCACCGCCAGCTGCGGGGCGAGCCCGATCAAGGAATCGACGAAGAAAATCTGCTTGAATTCATCGGGCCGGTCGCCGCCGGCCAGCAGCAAATGCCGAACCTCATGCTGGGGATCCAGCAGCACGACGCTGACGGCGTCGAGCGCATAGGACTCGCGCAGTCCATCCACCATGGCGCGTAGCAGCTGTGCCAGGCTGTCGGCCCGCAGCAGGGTCAGCTCGCGCGCCTGCGTGCGCTTCAAGATGCTCTCGTTGTTGGCTGCCTCGGCGGTCATTTCCGCCACGCGCTTCTTGAGCTCTTCGTTCTCCCGCATCAAGTCATCCATATCCCCAACCCTCTTGCACGCGGCATCAGCCGGCACGCGCTGCCGCCCGCACCTCCAAGTAAGCTCGCCCGCGGGTCATGAGGGCGGTGAATTCCGTCGCATTCCCCGACTTTACCGTGGCCACCAGATGCTCCACCGCCTGTTGTAGGGCGAGCAAAGACTCGCCACCGTATTCGTTCAAGCTCTGGATTTCGTAATACAAATCGGGACTCTCGGCCGCCACGCGGCTCGCCACTTCAAGTTGCGAATCAAAAGTCGTGCTCGACAACTGGGCCAGCCGCGGCGCCGCTTCGCCGCTGTCGGCGAGCGCCGTAAAGAACGCAATGTTGAGCGCGTGCGACAACCCCAACACATAGGCGATCAAGCGATCGTGTTCATCGAGGCCCATGACGACCCGTTCCGCCATGGTCGGAGCGAACAATTCCTGCGCTTCCTGCAGCGCGTCGGCATTACCCAAATCGATGAAAATTACGTGCCGCCCGGACAGCAGCGCAGTATCCGGCCCGAACATGGGATGCAGCGAGGTTACGCGGCAACCGGCCTTGACCAGCGCATCGAGACCGGCGCGCAGCGGCGTCTTGAGCGAGCCCAGGTCGAAAATCAGGCCTCGGGGTGCACGCTGTGCCAAGAACTCGAGCAGCCGGGTGGTGGCGCTCAACGGAGTAGCGAGCACGATCAAGTCGAAATCCAGCGGATCGCGCTGCCAGTCGATGATGGTGTCGAACCCGGGAAGGCCGCCCATGGGGTCGGCTATGGCGACCCGAAACCCCTGCGAGGCCAGGAATTCCGCGAACCACCCACCCATTTTGCCGTGACCCCCGATCACCAAGGCGCGTTTGCCGCTGCCCTGCGCCTGGGCGGCAACCCGCGCGTGCTCCTGCGTCGCCAACGACGACTGAATGAGTTGTCGCAGCAGCGATTCCGCCAGATCCGGCGATACCCCCAGCCGCGACGCCGCGTTGCGGGCCCGCAGGATTACCTCGCGCTCGCGCCCGAAATCCCGGGTTGCGCGCCCGGTAGCGCGTTTGACGGCCGCCACCTGCTCGCTCAACGCCTGGCGGCGTGCAACCAGTTCCACCAGCCGGCCGTCGAGATCGGTCAGCTCGGCTCGCAATTCATCCAGATTCATACCGGTAAAGTCCCCAATTTTTTGCCGCTTCCGTTGTACTGGCCGCCCACGGCTACCGCAAGCCGGCCGGCACGGCTAACATTCTCGTATGAGCAACAGCATAAAGACATTTTGGACTGAAACCCTACCCCACCCGTTGCCGGCGAACCCACTGGCCATCGCGGCCCAGTGGTTGGCGCAGGCCAGGCTCGATGCCGCCCAACCGAATCCCAATTCCATGGTGCTGGCCAGCGTGGACAGCCGCGGCTACCCCTCGGCGCGTGTCGTGCTCTGCAAGGAGATCAACTCCCAGCCCGGCTGCATTCTCTTCTACACAAACTATCGCTCGCGCAAGGGCCGCGAACTCGAGGCCAATCCTCGCGCAGCGGCAGTGTTTCACTGGGATCATCGCCACCGCCAGGTGCGTGTCGAAGGCCGCGTCGAATTGCTCTCTGCTGCCGAGAATGACGCCTACTTCAGCACGCGGGCCTGGCAGAGCCGTTTGGGCGCCTGGGCGAGCGAGCAAAGCCAACCCGTGGAGTCTCGACAGGCATTGGAGCGCAGCGTCGCGACAGTCGCGCGCCGCTTCGGAATTCCCTACGAGGGCCCGGGTACTCCCGAGCCCGACAATATTGCCGTCGCTGTTCCGCGGCCTCCCAACTGGGGCGGATATCGCCTGTACGCGGACGCCGTGGAACTCTGGGTCGAGGGCGAGTTCCGCATCCACGACCGGGCGCGCTGGACCAGGGTATTGCCCGAGCAGCCCGGCGGTGGAATAGACGTGCCGTGGACAGTTACACGCCTGCAGCCCTGAGAGCGACGCGGTCCGCAGCGGTGCTCCGCGGCCGGCGACGCTCGCAACTTCAGCGAATGACATCGACGTCGCGAAACCTCATCACGGCCATATCCAGAAAGGCACGCACCTTGGGCGCCATATAACTGCGGCTCAAGGTGACCAAATGCACCGGTAGAGGATCGGGCTCAAAATCCTGCAGAAGCCGCAGCAGCGTGCCGTCGGCCAACTCTTCGGTCACCTGGTATGACAGCGGGCGCGCTATGCCGCGGCCGGTTCGCGCCGCCTGCAGCTGCGCGTCGACATCATCGACAAGCAGACGCGGAGTGAGCCGCACGACGGCACCACGTTGCGAAGGGCCGAAGCGCCATTCCCGTACCGGCGAGCGCGCCAGGCCGAAAATCGTGTCATGCGCCGCCAAATCTGCAGGCACTCGCGGTACGCCGCGGCGCCCTAGATAAGCCGGGCTTGCGACGACCACCCGCCGCACACTCCCCACAGGCCGCGCCACCAAGCTCGAATCCGCCAGTGGCCCAATGCGAACGGCCAAATCCAGTCCCTCGTCGATGAGGTCGAGATTGAGGTCATTGAGCCGCAGCTCGATACGCACGTCCGGATACGCGTTGAGGAATGCCGACACGATGGGTGCCACATGGCGGC
>JANYIY010000479.1 GCA_025358615.1 Gammaproteobacteria bacterium
TGCAGCACCGACCAAGTCTGAAATTCTCGCTAGCATTTCGAAGGAAACAGAGCTCTCTAAGAAGCAGGTCGGAGCCGTGTTTGACTCGCTTTCCGCCTCAATCAAGAAGAGTCTGCGCGGTCACGGCTTGTTTACGTTGCCCGGGCTTCTGAAGATGAAAGTCGTGAAGAAGCCGGCCACCAAGGCGCGTGAGGGTGTCAATCCTTTCAACGGCGAAAAGATGATGTTCAAAGCGAAGCCGGCGAGCAAGAAAGTGCGCATTGCGGCGCTCAAGACGCTCAAGGAATTCGTGAACTGATTTGTCTCGAGGCCTTCGGAGCGGCTGGGGAAACTCAGCCGTTCCGAATCGCACCGATCACGATGTCTCGCAACTCGTGCAGGCGGCCGTGGAAGAAGTGACCCACCCCGGGTAGCACCACCAGCTGCGGTTTTGGATCAAGACCGGTGGCCCAAGCGATGACCGCGGCGGGATCCACCACATCATCCGCATCTCCCTGAACCACCAGCCACGGGCATTGGGGAACCGTCATTCCGGCCTCGTCGAAGCGTTGAATGGCCGGTGCGATGGTAATCAAGCGGCGCGGCGGGCGCCGCTGCGCCAGGCGCAGTGCCACGTAGGCGCCGAACGAGAATCCGGCAAGGACCAGCGTGCGCTCGGGCCAGCGCTGCGCCCCGAATTCGGCAACGGCGTCCGCATCGTCGGTTTCTCCGCTTCCCCGGTCGAACGCACCGGCGCTAGCACCGACTCCCCGAAAATTGAAGCGCAGTGTCGGCAGCCCCAAGTCTTGCAGCGCTCGCGCCACCGTGGTCACGACTTTGTTGTCCATGGTGCCGCCGTACAAAGGGTGCGGATGGCACACCACGGCGTAGCTGGGTCCCGCTATGCCTGGATCCTCGACGGCCACCTGCAGTGCGCCGACCGGGCCCTCCAGCGAGAGCCGCTCCACGCTTACGCTCATTCAATCGCGACGAGATCGATATCGAAGATCAGTGCTGCGCCGGGCGGAATGACGCCGCCG
Organism: Gammaproteobacteria bacterium; assembly: GCA_025358615.1. Taxonomy (GTDB): domain Bacteria; phylum Pseudomonadota; class Gammaproteobacteria; order Steroidobacterales; family Steroidobacteraceae; genus Bog-1198. Next base: position 1,020 of record JANYIY010000479.1, read on the forward strand.
GCACCGCTGTCCCCGTACGCCAAATCTGCAGGTATTATCAAGCGGCGGCTCTCGCCGATCTTCATGCCGACTACGCCCTGATCCCAGCCCTTGATGACTTGACCTGTGCCCAGCGGGAAGCGAAAGGGCTGTCCGGCGGTGCGCGAGCTGTCGAATTGTTTGCCCTTGTTGTCCGGTGCCGAGACCTCGTACAGCCAGCCGGTGTACTGCACGACGGCAATCTTACCGGCGGTAACTTCCGGGCCCGAGCCGGCCTTGAGTTGCATGGATTGCATAGAGTCCACTCCGGGAGTAGGCGCCGCGATTGGCTTGTTGTTGCAGGCCACGCTCAAACCTGCCAGGACAATGACAAAGAACGTCAGCAGGGGTCGTTGGCATGACATAGCCGCCATCCTAAAGGATTTTAGCGCGGCTTAGGGCTCGCCGCGACACTCAAGTTTACCGGCTGGTCTGCAGCCGTGATCCATGAATTTTAAGGGCGGCGGCCGAGCTGAGCACGCTGGCCGCGGCGCAGATCAAGGGGACTTCGGCGCCTGCCGCTATCGCAACGCAAATGGCGCCGATCCCGAGCCCGGCGGCCAACACCAGGCCGATTTCGGCGGCAAGCCCCAACGAGTACAAACGCAGCGCGCCGACAACATCGTCGATCTCGTCAACCACTTGTAACATCCATTCCATCTAGCGCCGATTCTAGGGCCGCGCCTGCGCGTCCGGCGTGAGTCGGATCACACCCTTGCTATGGTGCCTGGGGCTGCGTAGGCTTAGTCCTACATGCAGCGAATTCTCGTCCTGAATCCGAAGGGTGGTTCGGGTAAAACGACGATAGCCACAAATCTCGCCAGTTATTTTGCGAGCCAGGGTGACCGTCCGCTGTTGTCGGATAACGACCCACAGGGCTCGAGCACCCGCTGGCTGAAGAAGCGCAAGCCGGAGCAGGCGTTCATTCACGGAGTGGCGGCCTTCGAGCGAAATTCGCGCATGACTCGGGCCTGGCAACTGCGCACCCCGCCGGACGCCGGACACGTCGTGGTGGACACCCCGGCGGCAGTGCTCTCTCACGACATGCCGGACATGACCAAGAATGCCGACGCCATCATCGTTCCGGTGCTGCCGTCCGACATCGATATCCACGCATGTTCGAAATGCATCGCCGATCTGCTGCTGATCGCCAAGGTGCGCCGCGACGAAAATCGCATCGGTGTGGTTGCGAATCGGGTCAAGCGCAACACGCTGATCTATCAGTCGTTGATGCGGTTTCTGGAAACCCTGCGAATCCCCGTCATTGCCACTCTGCGCGATTCTCAGAACTACGTGCGTGCGGCCGAGATGGGCGTGGGCTTGTACGAGATGAAGCGCAACGCGGTGGAACAGGATCTTGCTGATTGGCAGCCGATGTTGACTTGGCTGAAAGCCAAGGAGGGCGCCTGGCGTCCCAGCGAAGGAATCAATCCGCTGCCCGAGACCGCCTGAACTCTCGGGTTATTTCTTCTCGTCCCAGGAACCGCGGATCTTTTCCGCCCAGTTCTTGTAGCTGTGCCAATTGTAGAGGTTGGTGGTGATGGCGCCGTGGCGACCGCCGGTCTTGTAGAGATCTCGCGGAGCTACTGCACCGGGTTTCAGAACGCCTGGCTCCGTGCGAGCGGCCCGACGGTCCACACCGCTGTATCGAGTTGGATTCTTAACTTCGCTCATCTCTTGTTGCCTCTGTCGATGGTCACGACATTAAGTGCCCCGCAACTACTTAGGCAGGAACTGTGTCACAGGGGACTTGGCACTGTCGCCGACCGGCGACGAGCATTGCGATGCGCATCTCACAGCGCGTCACGGTAAGTTAAATGGCCTCAAAATTCCGCAGGATCGCGCCAGGCGTCGAACAGCGCCCTAAGTTCCTCGAGCGAGCTTTCGAGCGCCGCGGGCAGTAGTGTCGTGTAAGCATCGAGCAGTGCCATGGCGTTGCGCGCGGGATCGGTTTGTGTGGCCGCTCCGAGACGGCGCGACATGCCGCGATTCACCGCATGCAGGTTTTCATAAAGGCCGAGCAGCGCTGCAAACCCTTTCTCGCTGCTTGCGCCCGCCATCTCGCGCGCCAACAGGAACATGCAGACGCTGCGATAGACCGTCTCCACCTCGCTCGCAAACGGCAGATGAAAGCGCGCCATCGGCCGAAAGCGGTCGGTCCACGGGCAACCCGCGGTCGCCATGATCAAGCCGAGCACCGAGCTCATCGCTTGTTGCGCCGTGGTGTCGGCATGGATCGTGCGCTCCGCCTGCGTGACCGTCACGCCGACTTTGTCGAAGGAAACCAGCGCCTTGAGCGGCTCGATGGCCGAAGCCATTTGCAACGCAGCCGGGCAATATTGATGCTGGGCGGCATCCAGCGGACAGTTGGCGCACTGGTTGAACTTCAATTCCGTCCAAAACGGCGGTTCGGTCGGCGGCGCGTTGGCGAGCCGAAAGTCGGCGCCGTCGAAGGTGAAATCCAGCCACTTCTGCGATCCGTCGGGTAGGTCGAACCGATAGCGGATGTGCTGTGGCTCGTTCATGCGACCAGTCGGTAGCAGGGTGTGTATTCAGTGCCTGTGAACTTCATCCGGCACTGGGCCACGAATGAGCGCAGCAACTGGTCCAGAGGCTCCATGATCGAGGGTTCGCCGGCCAGCTCGAAGGGACCGAATCGCTCAATGGCGTTGATGCCGTACTCTTTGATGTTTCCGGCCACGATTCCCGAGAATGCGCGCCGCAAATTCGCCGCGCGCTCGTGAATGGGTTGATCGCGCGCGAGGCGCAGGGCACGCATCGACGCGTGCGTCACCTCAAACGGCAGCTGGAATTCCAGCGGAATGTTCAGCAGCCAGTTGAACCCATAGGAATCGCTCGCCTGCCTGCGATAGTCGCGGACTTGCCCCAGTCCCTGCACCATGGCACGCGCGACCGCCGCGGGATCGTCAATGATCATTTGATAACGGGACTGTGCGGCCGCTCCCAATGTCGATCCGATGAAGCGATGAATTTGTTCGAAGTACTCCGCGCTGTCGGCAGGACCCGTGAATACCATCGGAAACGGCAGCTCGCGATTGGCGGGATCGAGCAAAATGCCGAGCAAGTAGAGGATTTCCTCCGCCGTGCCGGCACCGCCCGGAAAAATGACGATGCCATGGCCCAGGCGAACGAATGCTTCCAGGCGCTTTTCGATGTCCGGCATGATCACCAATTGGCTGACGATGGGGTTGGGCGGCTCGGCGGCGATGATCCCGGGCTCGGTGATCCCCAGGTACCGCCCATCGACGATGCGCTGCTTCGAATGTCCGATGGTTGCGCCCTTCATAGGTCCTTTCATGGCGCCCGGGCCGCAGCCCGTGCACACATCCAGGCCTCGCAGCCCCAATTCATAGCCCACCTTCTTGGTGTAGTCGTATTCGATCCGCCGGATGGAATGACCGCCCCAGCAAACCACCAGATTGGGCCGCACCTGCAATTCTAGAACCCGCGCGTTGCGCAATATATGAAATACCGCGTTGGTGATGCTGGTCGAGGACGTGAGGTCGAAACGCCCGCTCTCCATGATTTCATTGGAAATGAACACCACGTCGCGCAGCACCGCGAACAGATGATCCTTCAGTCCCCTGATCATTACTCCGTCGACAAAGGCCGCCGCCGGCGCGTTCTTGATCTCGAGCTTGATGCCCCAGGCCTGGCGCACGATCCGCAGATCGAAGTCCCGATATTTTTCAAAGATCACCCGCGCATCGTCGATGTCGCTGCCGGAGTTGAGCACGGCGAGCGCGCACTTGCGGAACAGCGGATAAAGGCCTCCCTGGCCTGAATCGAGCAATTTGGCGATTTCCGTTTGCGACAGGTGCTCGAGGCTGCCCTTGGGAGCGACCCGCGCATCAACCATGTCAGAGGATAGAATCGTGGTTTCCACACATCACCTGCAGGAGCCGGTCCGGCTCCTATGGATAGATATCGATCGGAATGTTGTCTTGCGTGCGCATCCACACTTCGACCATGTCGGAATTGGACAGGGCAATGCAGCCGTCCGTCCAGTCATTCGACTCGTAATAGGCAGCCGGATGCTTCGGCGTGTTCGGAAAGCCGTGAATCATGATCGAGCCCCCGGGAGCCCAGCGGTTCTTGCGCGCACGCACCTCGTCGTCCTTGTTGGGGTAGGACACTTGAATGGCAAGGAAGAAATCGCTGCGCGTGTTGCGCCTGGATAGGAAGTAACGGCCTTCCGGGGTGCGAAAATCTCGTTCCCGCTCCTTCTGTCCGGTCGGGCTCAAGCCGAGCTGAACCTTGTACTCGCCCAGGAGCTGGGTGCCGCTGTACAGGTACAGCTTGTGTTCCGCCTTGTGGACCACCACCCGGTCGGCCGACGCGATCCCTTCTGCCCATAGCGCGCGTGTCGGGAACGCGATACAACTTGCCCACAGCAGCAGTGTGCACAGGAATTTCGCCGGACGGCGGCCCGTTTGATGACTCATCGCCAAAATTATAGCCTGTAGGCGGTACGACATAATCGGCTCTAGCTCACGTCCCGGTATACTTCGCGGTATGCGCCTTCGGCACCTTCGGGTCGTTTTGACGTTCGGACTGCTGGCCGCTTGTGCCGGCCGCCCCACCGTCAAACCCGTCGAATCCCTGGACGAGCGCACCGGGATAACCGTGACGGCGCTCAATCAATCGATCGAACTGCTGCCCAGCACGCAGTTTGCGGCACTCGCAGAAAACAAGCGCACCACCTTTACCTACATGGGCCCGGTCGAATGGAACCGCAGCGGCGACTTCAGCTACGGCTTGTGGGTGCATATCGCTCCCGGCAACGGTGCTCAGATCGGCGATATTCATGCGGCGGACGCCCTCACCCTGCAACTGGATGATGGTCCGGTCGCGCTGACCCTCATCGAAACTCCCAAGCTCGGCCGCGAGCCGTACAAGCGAGTGGCTTCATGGGGCCAAACCGCATACTTCAATCTGACCGTCGCGACACTCCGGCGCATGGCCGCCAGCCGCAAGCTCGAACTCGATGTGCATGCCGCGGACGGTTCCGTCATTGCTTTTGCACCCACGGCGGATACGCGCGCGGCATTGAACGAGTACGTACAGTCGCGCGGCCTCACTGGCGATTGATGGCCGCCACCTGCGGCAGCGTTATCGTCGTGCCTGGCCGCACGTCGTTGAAATCCACATCAGGGTTGTACTGGGCGACCAGCCAGATCGGCAGGTCGGCATGCTGTTGCGCGATTATCCACAGTGATTCACCGCGCTTGACCGAATAGTTCTCGGTGCCCGCAATGCGATGCGTGGCAAAGAACTCCTCTTGCAGGCGCTGATGATACCCGCGGCGCGTCGCGGCGAACTGCTCGGCGCTCACCCGCGAAAAATCTAGCTTGACCTTGCGGCCGAGGGTCACCATCGCATTCTTGCGCAGCTTGTTTAAGCTGCGCAGTGCCTGCGAACTGATCCCTGACCAATCGGCGTAATGTCCCAGGGTCTCCGCCGCCTGCACGATCACGGTGTTGTCGGCGGCGACGCTGTAGTCTGTTGTGTCGGCATTGCCGGACGGTGCCGCAACGGGCAACAGCGCATTGCTGTCGGTCTGGCGCGGCGACACCGGCTCCTTGGGCGGCTTAGGCGTCGCAGCCTGCGCGACGGCCGACTCGGCTGCAAGGACCGGCGGCGGGGTCCGCGGCTGCGGTGTGGGCGCGGTCTGGGCCAAAGCAACGGCTGGCGCCGGCGTTCCAGCCGGCGTTGTGGCCGGCGTGGCGCCCGGCGCGGCGCGCGACGACGGCAATGGGATGACGAGGGACTCGCCGCGGGCAGCCACATGGCCCTCGCTCCAGCCGTTGGCGGCTAGCAATCGACTCAAACTGACGCCGCTGACCGACGCGATGCCGGCCAAGGTCTCACCGCGGCGAATTTTATGGCGGCCATCATTGCGCTGAGTCACGTAATGCTGCGCCGGCGGCAGACGCTCCCACGCGGCAGCGATCTCGGCGGGCGGCGGAGCACCAGGAAGTCGCAGCTCATAACCGCGCGGTACGAATCGGCTGCCATTCCAAATCGGCTGCCGCAGGGCCGGATTCAGTACGCGCAGTGCGCCCATGTCGTCTTTGAACGCCTTGGACAATGCCTCCACCGGAATATAGTCGGGTAATTCCACGGCAGTGCTGTCGGTGTCAGGCAGCCGCGTGATCGGCCCGAAGTATTTGTCGGCATTGCGATCCACTTCGAGCGCGGCCAAAAAGGCGACGTAAAAATTGCGCGAGGCAAAGCCGAACGTCTTGCCCTGGTAGCGCTTGACGATGACGGCGATGTCGCTGGTGCCCAATTCGTCCTGAGCGCGGCGCAAGCCGCCCGGCCCATGGTTGTATGCAGTCACGGCCAGCGGCCAGGTGCCGAGCAGCCGGTAGTTGTACAGCATCAGATTAGCCGCGGCGTCCGTGGCGCTGTACGGGTCCAAGCGCTCGTCGACAACGCCGTCGACGCGCATGAATCGTTTCGCCGTACCGGGCATGAATTGCCACAGCCCGGCCGCGCCGACTTTGGAATATGCCGACAGATTGAAGGAGGACTCCACGTGCGGCAGCGCCGCGATTTCCGCCGGCACACCGTGTTGCGCCAGGGTGTGCGCAATGTGCTTTTCCCACGCTGCAGCGCGAATCAATCCCTCGTGAAATCGATCCGCCTGTCCCAACTGGAAGCGTATGCGCAGGATCGCGTCGCGAAAGTCTTGGGCGGTGGCGTTGGGGCCGAAGGCGTGCAGTATGCGCTGCTCATGGGCCGTGAGATCCTCAGTCGAACCTGCCGCGAAACGCTTTAGCAAGGCGGCGTAGCGTGACTTCGCTTCGGCGACGCGCCGCTCGCGCTGTGATGGCGAGGATTCCGGATCGAAGCGCAGCACTTCGTAAACCAGCCCTAAATCCCAGTCGTCGTGCAGCAGTCCCTGGTCGGTGGTGACCTCCGTGTACACGCGAATCCAGAAGCGCACATCCGGCTCGAGCGCCGCGGGCTGCGCGAAAGGATGGGGGATTTCGTCGCCCCATACCGAGCCATGGAGCATCAATCCGTACAGAAATGCGAATGCTGCCAGTGCTACGCGGGCGCGGAAGCGCCCTGGGGTACCGCTACCGATCAATTATCCGCACTTCGAATCACCGCAATTCAGGCAAGTGTTGCAGCCGTCCATCATCACCACCGCGGCGGTGCTGCACTTTGCACAGAGCTGAGCTCCTTCGGGGAAGTGCGATTTTGAAAAGGCGTCGGTTTGCTTGGTTCGCGCCTCGAACTCAGCACGTTTCTCCTGCACGAGTTTGAGGCGCGAGCCAATCAGAACCTCCGGACGCTCGAGCTTCTCGTGCATCCAAATGACGTTGTCCTGGGTCTTCAGGGCGTCCTTGGGAGCCGCGGCGGGTGCGTCTTTCGC
>JANYIY010000484.1 GCA_025358615.1 Gammaproteobacteria bacterium
CTCGAATCGCTGGCCGACACCGAGCCCGCCAATTGCAAGCCGGTGTGATCGAAGGGCTTAAGGTATTTGATATTGATCGTCGCCCCGTTTGCCCCACTCGACAGGGTCGAGTCGGGGGTCTTCAGGACATCGACTTGGCCGACGAAGTCCGCCCCCACCGCACCGAAGTCGAAGCCGCGGTTGCCGCTCGAGGTCGGTACCTGGCGACCGTCGTAAAGTGTTTCATTGAACTCGGGACCAAAACCGCGCACCGTGACTTGGTTTGCGGCGCCGGTCGACCCCGACACTCCGCCCATCGACTTCTGCGTTGCGCGGCTCACCGTCACGCTGGGAATTCTCTCCATGGCGGTGGCAAGATTCGAATCGGGAAATTTGCCGATGTCTTCGGCGGAAATCGCGTCGACGATACCGGCCGAGTCACGCTTGATGTCCAAACTCTTTTGCAAGGAGGCGCGTATTCCGGTAACGGTGATCTCCGACAATTCGTCGGAACTCGTTGCCGCGTCGGCGGCCATTACGGAACCGCTGAACATCATGGATCCCATCGCAAGCCCCGACATTCCGAATCTGGCGTAGGCCAGACGGTTGGCGACCGCTTGAGCATCCTTGGCAGCGTTCTTAGAAGCATTCCGCCGGGTCTTTCGGCTCATTAGAAATCTCCCCCATGCAAATATTTGTTACGAAACAACAGCAGACGCCAAGCCGCAATCGCGGCTGAGCTTCAAGCGAAACAAGTATTCAAACCTCTGGGACTCCCCCATTTTGCGTGTAGCTAGCTACCTCTCAAATGGTAGCGCTACCTTCTTGCGCGCAGTATAGACACGGTTACAACGCGAAATCAAGAATATTTTGACAGCGCTGTCCATTAAGATATTCCCTTCTGACAGCGCTGTCAATTCGCAGGCTCAGCACTTCATATGTGGCACCGATACCACCACCGGCCCCGGCCGCTTCCCGGCCAACATCGGGCCCTAGTCAGTGACCGTCAGCACCGCCTTCTTCAAGTCTTGCGAATTGGGGCCAACCATAATGCTGAAAGATCCGGGCTCGACCACCGGCTGCATATCGGCATTCCAAAACTGCAGCGCTCGAGGGCCGATCTCGAAAGTCAGTGTTTTGGATTTGCCTGCGCTTAAGGCTACGCGCTGAAAGCCCTTCAGTTCCTTGACCGGCCGGGTGACGGTGCTGACTTCGTCATGCACATAGAGCTGCACCACTTCTTCGCCGGCACGGGTCCCGGTGTTGCGAACTTCCACCGATACGGTCAGAGAGCCATCTTTCTTGATCGACGGCGACGACAGGTGTGGTTCGCCGATGTCGAAGCGCGTGTAGCTAAGCCCGAAGCCAAAGGGGAACAAGGGCTTGGCGCTGTCGAATAGATAGCCGCGGCGTGCACTGGGCTTGTGGTTGTAAAATATGGGCAGCTGGCCCACCGAACGTGCCAACGTGACCGGCAGCTTGCCGCCGGGGTTGTAGTCACCGAACAAGATATCGGCCAGCGCCGTACCGCCCTCCTGGCCTAGGTACCAACCCTCGATCAAGGCGTTGGCCCGCGCGGCGATGTTCACCACCGCTGGCGGCCGGCCGTTCAACAGCACGACCACTGTGGGTTTGTGCAAATCGAAGATCGCGGTGGCCAGATCGTTCTGCTGGCCCACCAGTTCCAGGCTGTCCCTGTCACCTAAGTGAGTGTCCGCCCAGCCCTCGCGGCTGGTCTGCTCGGTGTCACCCAACACCAGCACGATTTCATCGGCGCCGGCCGCAACTTTGACCGCCGCCTTGATGTACTCGGCATTTTGTGCAGGATCCGCGAGTTTCACGTCGTTCGCCCACCAGTCATCGTCCTGCGTGATGCGCACACCCTCGGCGTACACCAGCTGTTCGCGGTTGCCGAGCTTGGCGCGAATGCCGTCGAGCGCCGATATCGCCTGGCGCGGCGTCACAGAATAGCCGCCGAGCCTTGCCACCGCGGCGTTGGGTCCAATCACGGCCAAAGTCTTGTGCGCAGCGACGGACAGGGGCAGCACGCCGTCATTCTTCAGCAGCACTGCGGCACGACGCGCTGCATCGAGCGCAACGGCGGGTGCCTCGGCGTTGCCCGTCAGCGCCTCGGCGGCCGCCGCATCCGCATATGGATGCTCGAACAATCCGGCGAGGAATTTAAGCTCCAGAATGCGGCGCACGGCGGCATCGATCTGTACTTCTGCCACTCTGCCCTGGCGCACCGAAGCCACCAAGGTTCCATAGGCGACGCCGCCCGGCAGATCGACGTCCACACCGGCATTCAACGCGCGTATCGCCGCCGATGCCAGATCGGGCGCCACGTGATGCAGGCTCATCAGCTGTTCGATGCCGCCATAGTCGCTGACCACGGCGCCTTTGAAACCCCACTCGCCGCGCAATACGTCGTGCAGCAGCCAGCGATTGCCATGCGAGGGCACGCCGTCGATCTCATTGTAGGAAGGCATCACCGCGCGGACGTTGGTCACGCGCACGATTTCCTCGAAGGAAGGGAAGCAATTCTCGCGTAGCGTGCGCACCGATATGCTCGCCGGCCCGACGTTGGTGCCGCTCTCCAATTGGCCGTGGCCGGTGAGGTGCTTGAGCGTGGCAAACACCTTGCCATCCGCCAGCGGCAACGCATCGCCCTGCAATCCGCGCACTGCCGCCACGCCGAGCTGCGACACAAGGTAAGGGTCTTCACCGAATGTCTCTTCGATGCGGCTCCAGCGCGGATCGCGCGCCACGTCCACGACGGGCGACAGCGCTTCGCTCACGCCACGAGCGCGGATCTCACGCCCGACGATGACATTGACCCTGCGAATGAGCTCGGGATCCCAGCTGCTGGCGAGACCAATCGCCTGGGGAAAGTGTGTGGCATCGACGGCAGCGTAGCCGTGCAGGCCTTCCTCATGGAACCATACCGGGATGCCTAAGCGCGTTTTTTTTCATCGCATAGTGCTGAATGGCATTCACCAGCTTGACGGTGGCGCGTGCATCGCGACCGTGCGCCAGACGCGGCGACACCGCGCCGCGCAGATCCTGCGGCCGCGCAAAGGTGCCGAAGCCGTTCGGGTATTTTGCAGCGGCCTTGGCGGGATCGAATTGCAGCTCTTGGTCGAAGATCTCCACCTTGCCCTCCCAGACGGCGAGCATCTGGGCGACCTTCTCCTCCAGCGTCATGCGCCCGAGCAAATCCTCGACGCGCACGCTCACCACTGCGGCGGGATCCTTGTAGACGAGACGCGGCGCCGCCTGCAACAGGGTGGGGCCGAGCATGGCGACAATCGCTGCGGCGACGATGCGCACGATCAATACTTGCTGTGTCGGGCGATCATGCTTTCGGCCAATTCCTGGCGGCCGGAGCGCGGCACAGGATCGAATCCCCGCTCGGTCGCCAAATCGGCAAGAGCCGCGAGAGTCAGCGCGCCGCCGGCAATGCGTAGACCCAATTCGTCGTCCCAACCCTGGTAGCGCTCGCGCTTCAGGCGCGCAAGGCCGCCGTCCGCCGCCACATCGACCGCCGCCAGCAAAGCACGCGCCAACGTGTCGATGCCGCCGATATGTGCCAGGTACAAATCCACCGGATCCACCGACTGGCGCCGTAATTTCGCGTCGAAGTTAAAGCCGCCGGTGACGAAGCCCTGATCCTCCACCAGTTGCAGCATCGAGGGCACGAGTTCCTGCGCGTTGTTGGGGAATTGATCCGTATCCCAACCGTTGCGCGGATCACCGCGGTTGATGTCGATTGAACCGAATATACCAAAGGCGCGCGCCGCGGCAATCTCATGCTCGAAATCCAGTCCGGCGAGCGTGGCGTGATTGACTTCGATATTGACCTTGACCTCCTTGGTCAGGTCATAGCGCTGCAGGAAGGCGAACACTGCGGCGACATCATGATCGTACTGATGCTTGGTGGGCTCAAAAGGCTTGGGCTCGATGAGAATGGTGCCTTTGAAGCCGATCCGATGCTTGTGCTCCACGACCATGGAGAGAAACCGGCCGTAGTGGTCGAGCTCGCGCTTGAGATCGGTGTTGAGCAGCGAGTCGTATCCTTCGCGCCCGCCCCATAACACGTAGTTTTCACCGCCGAGCCGGTGCGTGGCCTCCAGGCAGCATCGTACCTGCGCCGCCGCCCAGGCATACACCTCGGGGTCCGGGCTGGTGGCGGCGCCACCGGCATAGCGCGGATGGCTGAACAGATTGGCCGTGCCCCACAGCAACTTGACTCCGGTCGCAGCCATTTTAGCGGCGATGCCTGCCTCGATCTTGCGCAGGTTCTGATCGTGCTCCTTGAGCGTCGCGGCCGTGGCCATGGCGTCGACGTCGTGAAAACAGAAGTAGCGCACGCCCAAGCGTGCGAAGAAATCGAAGGCCGCATCGAGCTTGGCATCGGCCATGGCCTGAGTGACGGTCGCGCCCAGCCACGGACGATTCAGCGTTCCGCCGCCAAAGATATCGGTTCCCGGCCAGTTGAAGGAGTGCCAGTAGCACACGGCCACCTTGAGCCAATCCTCCATGCGTTTACCCTAAACCAGGCGGTCCTTGTCATAGACGCGATACGCAAACTCGTTCTTGGTGCCGGGACCTTCGAAGCGAACCGGATCAACCGATGAAAACAAACTCATGCTGAATACTCCACGAAAGTGCTCTTAAGATTCTGATAGAGCCGCTTGAAAGTCGGGCGGCGCGCAGCAAGCAAGGCCGCCAGCGCGGTATCAGGCTCGACCCGCCGTTCGACAGGAGGCGCCGTACACACGTCCTCGGGCCGCCCGCCACCATGGGCCAGGCGCGCGAGGCGCGCCGCGCCAAGCGCGGCGCCGACTTCGCTGCCTTGCACGTAGGTCAGCGGTCGATTGAGAGCCGCGGCGATCAATTCGCCCCAGAAGCGCAAGCGGGCGCCGCCGCCGGTGACGCTGATCTCGCCCACTGTACTGCCGGCCTCCAGCAGCACATCGAGACCGTCGGCGAAGGCGAACGCCACGCCTTCAAGTACGCCCAGTGCCAGATCCGCCGCATCGGTGTCCGCGCCGATGCCGAAGAACACACCGCGTGCAAGCGGATCATTGTGCGGCGTACGCTCACCCGACAAATACGGCAGGAAAAAAGGCGCTCGTCGACTCAATCCCCTGCCCTCGGCTGCGCCCACCAAGCGTGGCAGGTCGTCCTCGCGGGCGAGACGCGCCGCCCAATCGAGGGTCGCGGAGGCACTCAGCATGACTGACATCTGATGCCAGCGACCGGGCAGGCAGTGGCAAAAGGCATGCGCCGCGCGCTGCGCGTTGGGACGAAAGCGATCCGTCACGACGAAGATCACACCCGACGTGCCCAACGATAGAAATGCCTGTCCCGGTGCCACCACCCCAAGTCCGGCGGCACTGGCCGCATTGTCGCCGCCGCCGCCGGCAACGATGACGCGCGACAATCCAAGTTCGGCCGCTGCGCCGGATGTCAACGTCCCGGCCGGCAAAGAACCCTCCTGCAGCGCGGGCATGTGTGCACGATTCAGGCTGGTCGCCTCCAACATTGCGTCTGACCAATCGCGCCGCCCCACATTCAGCCAGCCGGTTCCCGACGCATCCGACATGTCGCTGATTTTTTCGCCCGTCAATTTCAGCCGCACGTAATCTTTCGGCAGCAGCACGCACGCCGTGCGGCGAAACAGTTCAGGCTCGTGGCGTGCTATCCACAATAGTTTGGGCGCGGTAAAGCCCGGCATCATGATGTTGCCGGTAATGGCCCGGGAATCGGGTTCGCGGCGCTCGATCTCCAGACATTCCTCGGCCGAGCGGCCGTCGTTCCAGAGAATCGCCGGCCGCAACGGCTTGTCCTCGGCGTCCAAGAGAGTCGCGCCATGCATCTGGCCGCTCAAGCCCAGGGCTTGCACCGCCGCGCGCGACGCCGCCGGCAATCCGCGCACGGCGTTGACTGTCGCCCGCCACCAATCCTGCGCTGACTGTTCCGAGAAACCCGGCGCCGGCCGGCTTACCTCGAGGGCATCCGCAGCCTGCGCCACAATGGCTCCGCGCTCGTCGCTCAGTACCGCTTTCACGCTCGAGGTACCGATGTCGATGCCTAAATACACTAGGTCGCTCCCACATCAAGGCGCATACGAATGGCGAAGCGCTTGCCCGGCGCAACCACATTGACCTCGCCGCCGTTGCGCCCCAGCGCACCCGCCGCCGCGGACTGCGGTTCGATGCAAAAGAAATCTTTGCCCACCGGAGCATACACATGCAGGTAGCGGCAATCGCTGGCGCGCAGCGTGACGGTGCGATCCGGCCAGCGCAGCGCAGCGACCCCGTTCCATCCCGAGAAACTGTTGTCGAGCGGCACCGCGGTGATGGCCCTCGCCGGCTCGAATCGCCAATCCGGCGGCGTCGGGCACTCCCGCACCGGCAGCGCTCCGCCGTCGGTCAACCACACCTTCGGCACCTGCGCCTGCAGTTCGGCATGCGCCGCGTCCTGAAAGTAAGGATGCAGCCCCAACATCGCAGGCATCGGCGATTCGCTCAAGTTTTCTACCGATAACTCAACAGACAGGCCGTCGGACAGAAGCTCGAAACTCAGTGCGCAGCGATACGCCCAGGGCCATTCGTCGGCGCCGCCTTCGAAGCCCAGCCGCGCACTCGAACTCGTTACCGCCAAAACCGCCCACGGCTTGCGCCAGCCTGCCCCATGCAGCGGATGCGGATCCTCGCTCCAATTGGGTTGCAGCTGCACCGCCCGCCCTCTGAAACTGAAGCGCCCGTGGGCGATGCGATTCACGTACGGCACCATGGGAAAGCAGGCCATATCCAGCGGATCATCGCCGGCGAGCGCAGGAGTCGGCCGCAGCACGTCCCGCCCATGCCAGCTGAGCTCGCGGATCGCGCCGCCCCGCTGCGGATCCAGCGTAAGCTGTGTCGTTGCTTGCCGCAGCACCAGAAATCCCTTGTCGACGATGTTCACGCTAAAGGATATGCGCCGCAGTCAGCCGACAGCCGGCTGCTTGACCGCAGCCGCGGCATGTGTGTCGCCACGCCTCCACAGATTCTGGATTTCCTCGAGCGTGCGCTGCTTGGTCTCGGGCACGTAGAAATAGACGAAGGCCGCCGCGAGGAAGCTCATGCCGCCGTATATCCAGTAGGGAAAGCCGTGGTTGAACAGCGCGGTCAGCGTCGAGTTGCCGATCAGGATCTTGAACGACCAGGAAACGAATAGATTAGCGACCCATTGCGCCGCCACCGCAATCGCCATCGCACGTCCCTTGATGGAATTGGGGAACATTTCCGACAGCAGCACCCAGGTAACCGGGCCCCAGGAGAGCGCGAATCCGGTGATGTACACCACCGCCGCAATCAACGGGCCGAGACCAGCGGCGTTGGCTTGGAACTGAAAACCCAGCGTCACCATGGCCACGCCCATCACCACGCCGCCGATGATCATCAAAGGTTTGCGGCCGAGCCGGTCGACCGTGAGTATGGCGACCACCGTGAAGATGACATTCGCCAGACCGACGATGACCGTCTGCCACAGTGCCGAATCGGTGGAAGCACC
>JANYIY010000485.1 GCA_025358615.1 Gammaproteobacteria bacterium
GTTGCCGTCATGACTTTCTTCGCTCAGAACGACGCGGACGTCGTTGTCGTGGTGGGCTCCGGCGCGGGCGGCGGTACCATGGCGCACGAATTGACACGTCGCGGACTCAAAGTGGTGCTGTTCGAAGCCGGCGCGCGCCAATCCTTGAGCAGTTTTTCGCAAAATCCGGGTGAGGCCTTTGGTCAGCTGACCTGGTTGGAGCCGCGATCGCAGAGCGGCACTTGGGGTCCGGTCAAGACTTCGCCGTCGCTGCCGGTGTGGCATTGCCGCACCGTCGGTGGCACGACCGTGCACTGGACGGCGGCGACGCCGCGGTTGCGCGCCTACGAAACCAAGGCACGGACTACGTACGGCGACATCCCTGGAACGTCGCTCGCGGATTGGCCGATCGATTACGACGAACTCAAGCGCTGGTACCAGGTGGCCGAGCGGCGGCTCGGTGTTACGCGCCGCAATGACAACCCAGGAATGCCGGCGTCCAATAATTTCAAGATCATGTATGCCGGCGCACGCCGTTTGGGCTACAAGCGGGTGCACACCGGCTACATGGCGATCAATTCGCGCAGCCGCGACGGCCGTGGGTTCTGCATCCAGCAAGGTTTCTGCACTCAAGGCTGCAAGGTCGGCGCGAAGTGGAGCACTCTGTACACTGAGATTCCTCGCGCGCAAGCGACCGGCCGCTTGGACCTGCGCAGCGAGTGCATGGTGACGCGCATCGAACATAACGCGGCCGGCCGCGCCAATGCCGTCGTCTATCGCGACGCCGCCGGCCGGGAGCAACGCCAGAGCCTGAAGTTCATTTGCGTTGCCGGCAACGCTATCGAGACGCCTCGCCTGCTGCTGTTGTCGGAGTCAGCGCGCTTTCCCCGTGGCCTCGCCAACAGCTCAGACCAGCTGGGCCGCAATTACTGCCACCACTTGATTGGATTCGTGTGGGGGCTGTTCGACAAACCTGTCATGTCCTGGCGCGGCGCAGTCCTCGCGGGTGTCGTCGAGGATGAGAACATCCACGATGTACGACGGGGATTCGCGGGCGGCTACCACCTGGAACTGGCCTCGCTCGATCCCGGCACCTTGGCGCTGATGGGAATTCGCTACGGTTGGGGACGGGATTTTGCGTCCATTATGGACAATTACCGCAATCTCGCCGGTATGCTGATCAACGGCGAAGATTTGCCGCGGCCGGATAATCGCATCACGCTATCGACCACAGTGAAGGACTCGCACCATCTGCCGGCCGCGCACGTTCACATCGAAGAGCATGCCAATGACATCGCGCTGCGCAGCCATGCCCAGCGCCAAGGTCAGCGTCTGTACGAAGCGGCCGGCGCCAAGCGCACGGTGTTGAGCGCGACGCCGCCCGCCACCCACAATATGGGTACCGCCCGCATGAGCCTCGATCCGCAGGCCGGAGTTACGGACGCTTACGGCCGCAGCCACGACGTGCCCAATCTGTTCATTTCGGACGGCAGCGTGCTGACCACCGCCGGCGCCGCCAATCCGACGCTCACCATTGTCGCTTTGGCATTGCGGCAGGCAGACTTCATTGGCCGCGCCCTCGGCGCCGGCGAAATTTAGGACTCGTATGACGGATTCTGTGAAGGAAGGGGATTTGCTGTGGACTCCGCGCGCGGAGCGGATTGAGCGTGCGCATTTGACGCACTACATGGCGTGGCTCGCAGCGCGCGGCAGGCGCTTCGATTCGTACTCGACATTATGGCAGTGGTCGATCGACGACCAGGACGGCTTCTGGGGCTCGCTTTGGGACTATTTCAGGATTCAGACTTCCCAACCGTACCAGCGAGTGCTCGGCAAGCGCGAGATGCCGGGTGCCGAGTGGTTCCCGGGCGCCCTGTTGAACTACGCGGAACATGCGCTGCGCCATGAACGCAGCGGGGCGGACGCCCTGCTGTTCCTAAGCGAACGGCGCGGCTTAAACGCGCTGAGCTGGACCGATCTGGGGTCTCGAGTGCGCAGGCTCGCGGTTAAAATGCGCGCGCTCGGAGTGAGTCGCGGAGATCGAGTCACTGCGTATCTGCCCAACTCTCCCGAGGCCGTCATCGCCATGCTGGCGACGGTGAGCATCGGCGCCATTTGGGCCAGCTGTGGTCCGGATTTCGGGCCGCGCGGCGTCGTAGACCGGTTTGGCCAACTGGCGCCGAAGCTCATGTTCTGCGTCGACGGCTATTACTATGGAGGCAAGACCATTGACCGTCGGCCAGAACTGAAAATAATCTTAAGCTCGCTGCCGTCACTTTCGCAGGTCATTTATTTGCGCCAGCTCGACCCCGCGGGTGACGCGCTGACCGCCAATACTTTATTTTGGGAAGACGCGCTTACGGGGCTCGACATCCGGCGCGAGGATTTCAAATTCGAGCAAGTGCCGTTCGCGCATCCCCTGTGGATTTTGTTCTCCTCAGGGACGACGGGACTGCCGAAGCCCATCATCCACAGCCACGGTGGAATGACTCTGGAGCAGTGCAAAGCGGTGACGCTGCAAATGGACATGCACCCCGGCGAGCGGATGTTCTTTTTTACGACCACCGGTTGGATGATGTGGAACTTCTTGGTGAGCGCGTTGCTGGTCGATGTGATTCCGGTGCTGTACGACGGTAATCCCGCTTATCCGGAGGCTGACGCGTTGTGGTCTATGGTCGAGAAGGCAGGAGCGAGCTATTTTGGCGCAAGCCCCACCTACGTAGGGCTTCTCGAAAAGGCCGGAGTCGTCCCCAAGGCCCGCTTTGACTTGTCGAAATTGACCTCGGTGATGCTTGCCGGCTCGCCAGTCAGCGCCGAGTGTCAGGCTTGGGTCTATCGCAATGTCAAAGCTGAACTCTGGGCAGGATCGGGGAGTGGCGGGACCGATTTGTGTACCGGAATCGTCGGCGGCGTCGTCATTCAGCCGCTGTACGCCGGCGAGATACAGGGACGACAATTGGGAATGGCTGCTTACGCTTTCAACGAGCAAGGCGAGACGGTCGTGAACGAGGTCGGCGAGCTGGTCATTACCAAGCCGCTGCCGTCCATGCCGGTAGGATTTTGGAACGACCCTGGCGGCAGCCGTTATCGCGAAGCCTACTTCGATCGGTATCCCGGGATTTGGTGGCACGGAGATTTTTTCAAGGTCAATGGCCGCGGAGGTTGTTTCGTTCTCGGCCGCTCCGACGCCACTCTCAATCGCCATGGCGTGCGCATAGGGACGGCGGAGGTTTATCGTGCGCTCGCGGAAGTGCCGGAAGTCGACGATGCACTGATCGTCAATCTTGACCTGCCGGGCGGGGGCTTCTTCATGCCGCTTTTCGTGAAATTGCGCGAAGGTCGGGAGCTCGACGCCGCGCTGCAAGACCGGGTGCGTGCCCGGATGCGCGAAGCGTACTCTGCGCGTCACGTGCCCGACAAAATTTTTCAAGTAAACGCCATTCCGTACACGCTGACCGGAAAGAAAATGGAGATACCGGTGCGCCGCATATTGATGGGCGTGCCGGTCGACAAAGCCGCGAACCGTGCGGCAATGGCCAACCTCGAATCACTCGACGCATTCATCGAGTACGCGCGCTTGCAGAAAGACTATCGATTGGCATGAGAGGGTGCGAGCATATGGGCAAAGATCCGCGGGAAATATTGGCAACGAGCCCGATGAGCGTGGTTCAAATCGTCGCGGTCGCAATTACCATCGGTCTGAACGGTTTGGATGGTTTTGATGTCCTCGCGATCAGCTTCGCCTCTCCCGGCATCGTGCGCGAATGGGGCATAGACCGAGCTGCACTGGGTTTCGTGCTGTCCATGGAATTGATCGGCATGGGATTGGGTTCCGTTACTCTGGGTGGGCTCGCCGATAGAATAGGCCGGCGCCGGACATTGCTTGGATGCCTGACCGTCATGGCCACCGGAATGCTCATGGCTACCCAGGCGCACAACGTGTACGCGCTGTCCGTATGGCGGGTGATTACCGGTCTGGGCATCGGTGGCCTGCTGGCGTCGATCAACGCCGTGGCGGCGGAATTCGCCAACGTGCGCCGCCGTTCTCTGTGCGTGTCGTTGATGGCCATCGGCTATCCGCTCGGCGCCGTGGCCGGCGGGTCGATCGCGGCCGTCCTGCTCAAGCATGGCGATTGGCGAGCCGTGTTTTGGTTCGGCGCGGCCTTGACGGCATTTTACATTCCTCTGGTTTACTTTCTGGTCCCGGAGTCCATTGAGTGGCTCTGCCAGCGCCAACCGGCGAAGGCACTCGGCAACATCAATCGCAGCCTCATCCGTATGGGGCATGCGCCGGTCGATGCGCTGCCCGCCGTGTCGGCCAAGGCTCGCAATCTATCGGTGGCCGATCTCTTCAGTCCGCAGCTCGTGCGAATCACGCTGCTGATGTCATTCGCCTATTTCCTGCACGTCATCAGTTTCTACTTCATCGTCAAGTGGGTGCCGGTGATCGTTGTCGGCTTGGGCTTTACTGTGCCGGCGGCGGCAGGTGTGTTGGTGTGGCTCAATGTCGGTGGCGCGACCGGCGGCGCGGTGCTGGGACTGTTGTCGTTGCGCTACAGCCTCAAAGCTCTCACGATGACGGTGTTGGCGATGTCGAGTGTGATGCTGGCCATTTTCGGACGCGGCCAGGCCGATCTTGCGCATTTGACGCTGGTCTGTGCGATCGCGGGGTTTTTTACCAACGCCGGTATTGTCGGGCTGTACGGGATCCTGGCGCAGGTGTTTCCGACGAATTTGCGCGCAACGGGAACGGGTTTCGCGGTCGGAACAGGCCGGGCAGGTTCGGTGCTCGCGCCCATCATCGCGGGTTTCCTGTTCCGTGCCGGCTACGGCTTGCAATTCGTGGCCGTTGCCATGGGCATAGGGTCGCTGGCGGGGGCGATTGCCCTGTGGTTCCTGCCCTTCAAATCAGAGCAGGCACCGTGCTCCTCTTAAGGCAGGCAGGCGCAGTCTCTTGCAGTCCCACCGCCAGGACTCCGGCGACGAAGCACAAGCCCATCAATATCCATATGGCTGCTGCCAGTCCTGCAGCGTCGGCCGCAAGTCCCGCTAACCCAGGAGCAAAGACACCGCCGATCACTTCTCCTGCTCCCATGATGATGGCCATCGCTGTAGTCATGTGATTGGCATTGACGGTTTCCGAGGGAATCGTTGCCATGAACAAAGGAAAGGCGCCGTTCACCGCCCAGCCGAAGAAGAACGTGACCGCCAGAATCCAAATGGAGCCGTGATAGAAGAGCGCGCCCAGGGGAAGAATCAGGCCCAGAAAGCAAGTGAATACGACCACGGGCTTGCGCCCTATGCGGTCTGACAGGCCGGACACGACGAAGCTGCCGAAGGTCGCGGAAATCCCAAGCGTGCCCATCAGCCATCCCATTTGGCGCGGCGTATACCCGCGTACTTGGGTGAGGAACAGCGGCGCGAATGTCCAACAGATGACGAGATATCCCACCAGCAGACTGGCGATGCAGCAGCAGATCGGGATATTGCGGTGTGCAAATATTTCGCGCAGGCGGGCCCCCAAGGTTTGCCGCCGCTCTGGCGTCAATATCACTACGGCCGCGGGTTCCTGAATGAAGCGCCAAATGAGGAAAGCGGAGATGAGTCCCGGAATGCCGGCGAGATAGAACGCTCCGTGCCAGCCATAGGCGGTGGCGAACGCGACCAACAACACGGGCGCCGCGAACGACCCCAACAAGTTGGACCCGAAGTTCTGCATGACGCCCATGGCAAGGCCGCGACGCTGCGGCGACACCGCGAGCGCGGTGATGGATTGTGAGATCGGCGCGATGCCGCCATCGGCCAGACCCATCAGCAACCGTGATCCCAGCAGGACCAGGAAAGAAGTCGCGAGCCCGCTCAAGAATGAACACAGCGAGAACGCGATGGTCGCCGCAACCAGGTAAGCCTTGCGCCGTCCGCTGCGATCAGCGGCGGCGCCGACTACCAAAGCGGAGAGCGCCCAGGCAAAGGAGAGCGCGGAGGAAGTGAGACCCACCTGTGTATTGCTCAGCCCGAGGTCCGGTTTGACAAAGGGCATTATGAAATTCAACGAATTGCGGTCGAAAAACAGAATGCCGAAATTCATGCTGAGGAGGGCGACGAGGCGCACCTGGTACAGGCCGCCGCTGGGCTGCACCGATGTTTGCGGTGCCGCCGGACTTGGTATGTTTGCCATATTTCTAATTCGTTCCCGCACGTCCCGCGTCTCGATGCATCTTATGCGCTCTCCGAGGGCCAGTCGTAACATCCTAGCGGCATTGCGCCACGAGACCGACTTTTGTGCTTTCTGTAGCGAGGGGGATCGCCCTGCTTACGGTAGTATCGCGGCACATCAATCAGCAGAGAAATCATGAGCGACAAAAGCCTGGAAGAGTTGTTGCGCAGCGTGAAAAGTCCGGCGGACTTGCTGCGCAACCAGCAGACCGGTCCGAACGCCTATCCCGGAGTGCCCGCCGAATACACCAACTGGCGGGACGAACAGCGTGCGTGGCAGGAGACCTGCGTTCTCTTCAATCAGTCCTACCATATGGCGGACTTGGCTGTGGAAGGTCCCGACGCAGTCAAATTGCTCTCCTACCTGGGAGTGAACAGCTTTCAGAATTTTGCCGTCGACAAAGCAAAGCAATTCGTTCCCTGCAGCCATGACGGATATGTCATCGGCGACGTCATACTTTTCTATTTGGGCAAGGATCAGTTCAACCTGGTCGGTCGGGCTCCGGTACTGAATTGGGTGCGCTACCACGCGGAAACCGGCGGGTACGACGTCAGAGTGGAGCTGGATGAAAGAACTGCCCGTCGAGCGGATCCTAGCCGCCGTAAATCCTATCGCTTCCAGCTGCAAGGGCCGAATGCCATGCGCGTGGTTGAAAGGGTCACCGGGAAACCGGCACCCGAGCTGAAATTCTTCAACATGACGACGCTGTCCATCGCCGGCAAGACCGTACGTGCGCTGCGTCACGGCATGGCGGG